>CAJXTP010000004.1 GCA_913061335.1 uncultured Loktanella sp. | reverse complement strand
CACCTGTTGCATCGCCAAGCGAGCCGGACGCAATCTTACCCAGATGGGTCAGCAGTGCGTCGACGATAGGAGCATCTTGTTTCATGTGCCCCCCACCACGTCCGGGATAACGGCTGTCACCTCAATTTCAACGACCCACTCAGGGCGGGCAAATGCAGACACAACGATCCCCGTTGAACAGGGGTGAACGCCCTTGAGCCATTTACCCATTTCTTGATAAACTTCGTCACGATGACGGATGTCCGTCAGATAGACGACGATGCGACAGATGTGGTCCATGCAGCTGCCGGCTTCACCGAGAAGCATCTGGATATTTTCCATCGCTTTACGGGTCTGGGCTGTGGCGTCACCAATGTGTAGGCATTCTCGTGTGTCCAAATCTTGCGACACCTGCCCGCGCAGAAACACCATAGTGCCGCGCGCCACGACGCCTTGGCTCAGGTCATTATCCAGATTTTGCTCCGGATAGGTTTCCTTGGTGTTGAACGGACGGATCCGTTTATGGGTCGTCATGATGATCTCCTTTCCTGTGCATTCATTTCGAGATTTTAGAGACGTCACGGACATTGTCTGACAAACCAGCGACCTTATGCGCGAAATCCAATGGTCCGCCCCAATCGAAGTTACGGTAAACGGCGGCAAGCTGTGCAAAGGGCGGCGACTGCGCGAATAACTGGAACGTCAGGCGATGGCCTGCGTAGTCAGAATTCAGCAGATCGCGCGCCAAGCCCAGAAGTTTGCGACGGTCATCGGCCACCCATTGGTCGTTGATCGTATAGAACTTATCCATCCAAGGCTTGGTGTCGGGTGCTGCAAAAGTCGCCGCATCAGGTGTGACGCAAATCTGACCACCACATAATTCGCGGGCCAGATGCATCATTTTCGGCAGATTGCTAAGCGCGTGAACACGGCCCGACATCAACATCGACTGGTTTGGCATCAACAACCCGCTGGGGCTTGTTTCCGCAGTCGCGATTGACGCAGTCAAGAAGGCATCGATACCTTCTCGCCAGACAGCGAGTTCGGCAAGTTTTTCCTGAACGGCTTGCTGTTTATCAAGGCCTGTTTGCCGCACATTCCAAAGGGCTGCTCCAATGATCAGATCAGCATAGGACAGCGTGCGCTGCACAAACGGGAACGCCGAATAGCGGTGCAATGTTTGGCGAATAAACGCGGCAGCCTTGGTGTGTTGATAGAAAAGCACGTCTTCCCAAGGGATAAACACGTCGTCCAAAATCATCAGCGTGTCGATTTCATCAACGCGGTTCGACAATGGATAATCCGCAGCTGGCGCACGGCCCGCAAAACCAGATCGGCAAATATGTTTGACGCCGGGCGCGTTCATTTGAACAATGCAGCCAAGCGCGTAATCCGACATCTCGGCGCTGCCCCAATTGGCAATGGTTGGCTTCAAGAACGCTTGGTTCGAATAGGCGGCGGCGGTTTCATACTTAGCGCCGCGAATAGTGATGCCTGAATCGGTTTCTTTGACAACATGCACCAACATATCAGGGTCTTGATCCTGCGGCGCCTTTGATCGGTCGCCTTTTGGATCGGTGTTCGCAGACACGTGAAACGGGTCTTGTTTCGTGCATATCTGGATATGACGTTCGATGTTTTGCGCAAAACGCGGGTCAATTTCGTTCAAGATGTCTTTGCCATCGCGCAAGGACCACATCTCGCCGATGGTTTCGTCTCCAACGCGCGTGACGATGCCGCCAACTTCGCGCATGCCAAGATCAACAGCATCGCGTTTGTCTTGCCAATCCTTCGCCTCATAAGGCAGGCGCAGGCCAATGGCATTTAGCTCGCCGTCTTCTTTGTATGTGGTCGCCGCTTGGGTCTTTGGGTCATGCTGCATGTCGTATAAATGCGCACGGACGTCGATGATTGGCTTCATTTGCGGGTGAACTGTGGGGTCGTCGACTTTTTCACCGTTGATCCAGACTGCACGTCCATCTCGTAGTGAATTGCGGTACTCGTAACCAGTGCGGATCATTTTGTAGCTCTCCAATTAAGTTGCCTGAAAGGACTGCAATCTTGGTTTTGCAGTCACCATCATCTGTGCCTTTCGCACCGACCCTAGCGCTGACCTTGTGACAATAAAAATTGATTGATTCTCTTAACTAAATAGCTTTAGGCTATGCAATATGCACCGATTTTCCCTGCGCCAGCTCGAATATCTCATTGCCTGTATTGATCATGGATCGATCGCTGGGGCTGCAAAGTCCTTGAATGTCTCGCAGCCAACGGTTTCCATCGCCTTGGCCAAGCTAGAAGATCAAATGGGTGCGCAGCTTTTGCTCAGACATCATTCTCAGGGGATATCGGCAACGGCAAGCGCCAAGAACATTTTACACTCCGCGCGGGCGCTGTTGATCCATGCAACAGACCTACAGCGTCAAATCATGATGACAGGAAGCTCGATTTCCGGAGAGCTTAATTTGGGCAGTTTCACGACACTTGCCTCCGCCGTTTTGCCGCGCATTGTAAACGCGATCAGCTCTGAATACCCCGACATCAAGCTAAAGATTAGTGAGGGAACACAGGAAAAGCTGATAGAAGGGCTGCACACAGGGCGCTTAGAGATGGCTCTTTTGTACGATCTGGATCTGCCTGAAAATATTCGAAAAATCCAACTGACAGAACTTGCGCCCTACGCGGTTTTGCCGGCCGAACATGCCTTGTCCGGTCAAAGCGATATTGACCTGTCCGAACTCTCGGATGAACCGTTCATCCTATTGGACGTCCCGCCAAGCCGCGAGTTTTTCCTAGGCCTATTCAGATCGGCGGGCCTGACACCCAACATCGTACACAGCTCACCATCGCTCGAACTCATACGCGGGTTGGTTGGCTATGGCCTGGGGTATTCATTGCTCGTGACGCGCCCAGCAAACGACACCACCTATGACGGGAGGGAATTATGCGTGCTCCCGCTGCGCAACAGCACATCCAAAAGTTCCGTTGTACTTGCGAGCCACAACAAATTAAGACCGACTCAAATCATGAAAGCGTTTGAGGTCGCAGCGCTTGGCGCGTTCAAACCGGCATCTGCGTTGACGGCGTAATACAAGTAACGGCAGACTTGGACTAGAAAATGGAGACTTACCCATGACGGCATACGACCCCGAGGAAGACGGCGCAAAAATGTCTTTTGCAAAAGACATGAGCTACACTGACTATCTGTCGCTTGACCCGATACTCGGCGCGCAAAATATGCAGTCGGACGCTCACGATGAAATGCTGTTCATTATCCAACATCAAACGTCAGAATTGTGGATGCGGTTGGCGCTGCACGAGCTTTCAACTGCGCGCATCAAATTAGAGCAGGGCGACTTTCCATCGGTCTTTAAGATGCTGACCCGTGTTGCGCGCATTTTTGAGCAACTTAACAATGCATGGGACGTGCTGCGCACCATGACACCAAGCGACTACACCGCGTTTCGCGACGATTTGGGTGCTTCATCTGGGTTTCAGTCGCATCAATATCGATTGATTGAATTTATCGTCGGCAATCGCAATCGGGCTATGTTAAAAGTCCACGAACACCGTCCAGAGCTGCACCGCATGTTGGAACAAGAACTCGGAACAAAATCGTTGTATCATGTTGCCTTGGACAATCTAGCGCGGGAGCTCGGCCTGACATTTCCACCCGAAGCGTACCGGATGGATCAACCACATGTCGCTTGCACCGAAGTGATGGACGCGTGGACCCAAGTATATCGAAATCCAGAGGCGCATTGGACGCTTTATGAGCTGGCTGAAAAGCTTGTTGATCTGGAAGACTATTTCCGCCGCTGGCGCTTTAATCACGTCACAACGGTCGAACGCATCATTGGCTTTAAGCGCGGCACAGGCGGAACGTCAGGCGTAAAATATCTCCGGCGGATGCTCGAAGTTGAACTTTTCCCCGAGCTTTGGAACATGCGAGGGCAGTTATGAAGACTACTGCCCCAGGCAGTAATTGGTACAAACCAAACATCAAGCGTCCTAGCAAAGTCGGGGATCAAACAATGCTGGCGACGATCCCATTTACGAAATCACCTTCATTCCAGCGCGTCGGACCCGAACCAACTTTTACGATAACCATGTCGAGCGACGGGATGACGTAGCAATTATTGGTGTTATGTCCTTGCAGCGCAAAAGTATCGGAAGGCAGCATTGGCCAGCGGGTCTTCATGGAGTTCACCCACCAAGAATACCCATATTCAGGGTTATGCGGCTGCGATGATTGTGTTGCGATCTCGTTCCACCAACTCGGAATGATTTGTGTGTCATCCCAACGACCGCCGCGACAGGCCAAAAGTCCGAACCTCGCAAGCTCTCGCGCAGAAATCACCAATCCGACATGACCACATGTATGCGGACCCATCATCCCAGCACCGCCAAGGACGCTAAAACTAGCATTTTCGATCCCAATTTTATCGAAAATACGCTGCTGAACAAACGCGCCCATTTCCATGCCCGCGACATGCACAAACAACAGCGACAAATGTGCGAATGCAGGGTCGCTATAGTCCCAAACGGTCCCAGGATCTCCGGATAATTCGGCTGCCGAACGTCCGTACCGATTGTCACTATATCCCATCGCATGTTCAAAAGGTCCGGTTTGTGCATTTGTTGGAACGCCATAAAGCCCGTGATCTTCACCCTTGATCCCCGACGTCATCGACAGCAATTGGCCGATTGTGATCTCACTTTTGCGCGGGTCGCTGTGGGGCGCCGATTGCGGAAGGAACTGATACACTGGGGTGTCCAAATCGATTTGCAAACCATCCCTCAGGCGGCCGTTACGGCTATCGTCAATAAGCAACCCCCATGCAGTTCCCATCACTGATTTGGTGCACGACCAGACGTCAAAGCGGCTTGTGGATAGGCCCATGAATGAGCCGTGTTCATAGACAATGTGTCCATTTCGAACGACGATCGCTGACGAATTTTGACCACCAAAAAGGAAATCCTGCATCTCAAATACGCGGTCTAGTTTTGCCTTATCCATGCCAGCATGCCGCACAATGTCGTCTGCTGAAGTCAGAATTGACCACCCGCCAACGGAATTTGATGTTGGGGACTTCACCGCGGGCGTCGTAGGGTTATTGTCAGCTTCCATGCGGTGCATTTCCAAACTATGTGCGGCGTAAATGTTGCTGAAGCTATAAAAGCAGTTGGCTTCGTCGTCATCTCAATCGGGAAAGTCAGGGCGATTGAGGACAGCATGCATTCTCAAAATATTGCTTAGAACATGTTCAGGGGTTGCGACGGCCCCCAAACCAAAAGGGTCATCTGATGTCACGCCGCCATAGCTACCCGAACTATGAAACGCACGGATGCCCGTTTTTTCAGCCAAACCGGTCAAATTCTGCGCAGTAACGCCGGAGCCCGCCATGATCTCGATCCGGCCTCCAGCACGTCGCTTCATGTCCGCGAGGAAATCCATGCCTTGCAGTGCAGTGGGTTCCTTTCCAGACGTAAGAATGCGGCTGATGCCAAGGTCCACGGCAAAATCGATTGCCGCCAATGGATCGATCAACGTATCGATTACCCTGTGCAAAGTGATGCAAAGGCCGTTCGCATAGCCGATCAATTCGCGCAGAACGTTAACATCCAACGCGCGTGTGCGCGTCGCAGCACCGATCACGACACCAGCAAGCCCCGCATCTCGTGCCGCATCAATATCAGCGCGCATCACTTCAATATCACGCGCGCCATATACAAAATCACCCGCGCGGGGCCGGATCATTGCATGGGTCTTTTCCCGAACGCCATAAGCACTGCGCATCAATCCCAGTGAAGGAGTAAGCCCGCCAGCGCTTAACGCCGAACACAGCTCAATTCTGTCGACCATTGACGTGGCACACACATCAAGCAGCGCGACTGAGTCCACACAAATTTCAAGCGTGAAACCGGTCATGGTACATGGCTGGCAAAAGCATCATTCGAGGTACCAATCTGATCGCCCAAAGTACCGACAACGGTGAAATCGATGCCCAGAACCAACAGGTCATCAACTGACCGCCCAACAACGGCAGCCAATTCAGGTTGCTTCAGGACATCAGCAGGCACGGTAACGGCCATTTGCAATGCAGTCTCCTTATCGACCCCGACAACGGACACCAAACGCTGAAAGCTTTGCGCCATTGTGATATGGGCGCCCGCCAAACTACCTTCAGCATTGACCAATTGGCCTTGCTTCAACGAAATCGTATTTCCATACAATTCAAACGCGTTAGGGCCACCGACTGTTGGCATCGCGTCCGACACAAGAAACATGCGGTTGGGTACAGGGCGCGCGCGGATAGCAAGACCAACCATTTCGTCGGCAACGTGGTAACCATCGCAAATAATCCCCGCATAAGCCTGCGAATTTATCACAGCGCCCACTGCACCCGGGGACCGGTTCAGCATCGGAGACATCGCGTTAAACAGATGGGTCGCACATGACGCACCTGCCGCAAAGGCGGCGGTCATCTGCTCGGATGTCGCGTTTGTGTGCCCCAGCGAAACGACCGCGCCAAGCGCAGCCAGTTTCGCGATTTGATCAAGTGTTGCCGCTTCGGGTGCCAATGTGATCATCGTCGAAATACCTGCACTGCGCAGCTTGGCAACGACCCCAATTGTCGCATCATCCATGGGGCGGACAAATTGCGCGTCATGGGTCCCTCGGCGGACCTTCGATATATGTGGGCCTTCTATGTGCAAGCCAACAATGCCACTGTCGCCGTTGGCGCGGATCGCCGCATCCGCTGCGGCGGCAACGACATCATGGGTATCTGTTATCACAGTCGGCGTCACAGCAACGGTGCCGAATTGGCGGTGCGCCAAAGCGATGGCGCGCATCCCTTCAGGCGTCGGGCATTGGTTTAACAGAACACCGCCACCGCCGTTGACCTGCAAGTCGACAAAACCCGGACTGACCGTGCCAGCAACTTGGAAAATTCGCGCATCCACAGGAACCGCTTCAACGGGACACAGCTCAACAACACGCCCCTGTTGGGACTGAATTGCAAGACCACGGCGCAACGTTTGACCGTCAAATACGTGATCGGGAAAGATCCATTTTGATGTCATTACGTGCCCTCTGTCTCAGGATCAAAGAAATACGGATCGAGCGCCAATTGAATTTGCGCCCGAACAAGCCGCTGCGCTTGCGTTCCGGTTAACTCTTCTGCGCGCTCAAGAACAGGCTGGCTAAATACCTGCCACAAAATTGGAACAGGAATTTGACTGGGCAGATCATCAAAAAGCTGTTGAACCGCAAACTTCACCGCGCCAACAGGCCAATAATATCTAATCCGATCCGCCAACCCAAAGTGGCGCTGCAATTTGAGCTGATCAGCGTCGCCTTGATAATGTCCCTGCCAATAACGCGGATCATCCAACATGGCAGCCTCCAAAACATGCGGTAAATCCCCTGCGCCTTCAGACGAAAAATTGCGCACAATATCAAGGGAATACAATGCTTGGCGGTATGCAAGCGTCAACGCGGGTCCGACTTTTTGAAACGCAAATCCTAGCTCGGCCAAACGTGGAAATACTTGGGGGTGCTGATAATCGGTGGAATGAGCCTCGAGGCAAACCGATGGCCAATCCGCAATCGCTTGGATCAACTTGGGGTCTTTGGTGATCGGCAAGTGGTGGATTTGCATTGGCGAAAACTCCACCCCGGGCTGCACAACCAAGCCACCTATCTGCGGCGCTATGTCGCCAAATTTGTCCATGTGAATAGCCAACGTTGCCTTAGCAGCATCGGGAGACGTCGGCGCGATATCACCACTTTCATCCGTGCGCGCTCCACCCGGCGGGGGCACTTCTGTGCCCACAACGAACATCAGATCATCGGCCATGTTCGCACAGGTTCGTGCAAGATCCGCAGACCGGCGCGATGTAATTTCGTCATCTAATTGAGCAGGCTCATCTGCGCAGCCCTCAGAACAATCCAAGTGGATTTTGGTAAACCCAGCTTGCACATAACCTGCAACCAGTTCGTGAGCCTTAGCCATCGCGCTATCTGGGCTTTCACTGCGCCAAGCCTGTGGCCCAAGATGATCGCCGCCAAACTGAATGCGCTCACGGTCAACGCCCGCGTCTTTTGCAATGCCGTGTACAAACGCCATGAAATCGCTTGGGCGCATCCCAGTGTAGCCGCCATCTTGGTTCACTTGATTACTGGTCGCCTCGACTACAACAGCGCGGTCCAGCGTCTGCGCACGCAGCAGCGACGCCAAAATAACATCCGCTTGCGATGAGCACACCGATGGGATCGCCACGGCGTGACCTGCGCGATTGCGCTTGATGATATCGCGCAAAACCTCAGACATTTGCGGCCTCTTGTAGTGCGGCAAATGCAGCGCCGCGTGCGCCGCTCGCGTCACCGCCTTGGGCGCATAAAATAGGTGTGTCGCACAACGCCGCCAACTGAATGTTGCGCAATACGGTCTGTAAATCGTCCGCCACCCCGTCGACTTGCGACAGACCACCACCCAGAACAATAACATCTGGGTCGACAGTCAAAATAAGGCTGTGCAGCAACTCCGCCGTGATTTCACACCAAATGTCCCAAACCCGTTGCACCGCAGGGTTGGTGCTTCGCATCTCTACAAGCTCTGGCGGGGTTGCATTAATGCCCGTTAGGGCAGCGGCCAAACGGGTAAGACCGGGGCCCGCAATCAGTGTTTCAACGCAGCCCAGACGGCCACATCCACAGCGCACCAGCGGCAGGTCAAACTCTTGCACCAAATGGGCCGCCAGTGGCGTGTGACCAAATTCACCGGAAATATCATTTGGCCCCGACCACAACGCGCCATCCACAGCAATACCGCCGCCAACACCCGTCCCAAGGATAAGCGACAGAACCGTCTTGTGACCTTTGCCATGTCCAAACACTGCCTCGGACAAAGCAAGCGCGCGGCAATCGTTCACACAAACAATATCACGACCGCTGGCGGTATTAATGTCCTGTGAAAAAAGCCGACCATTTGCAGGCAAGTTCGCCATCAGTGCAAGTCCGGTATTGCGGTCAATTAAGCCGGGCAACCCAAGACCCACTGGAATAATTTGGCCCGACTGTGCGTCAGCCCACGAAATCTGCTCTGCAACAGCCGCGACCAACTGGTCATAATCGGGTGGCGTCGAAATGCGCTTACTGCCAACGACCTGCCAGTCTGCATCAAACAATTGCACCTCTATTTTGGTACCACCAAGGTCAATGCCAGCCGCAATCATGGTGCCACCGGATAAAGCTTAACACCGTCAACGACACGGCTCAGCGTGCCTTGCCCGACAAATGGATTGTCAACATTTAGACCCAATGCATCAGACCAAATAACGCCAGTCACTTGCGACGCAGCCACACATAGCGGCGCGGCCCATGTTGGCCCAAAGGGCATCGCGATATCAATGTCGCCGTCAGGGCCGATGGACGACACTGTTGCCGCCGGAAACTGTGCGCGTAATTCCGCGACCAAATCGGCCTCATAGGCTTGTGCCACAGACTGCGGGCTTAGGAATACCGTGATGTTTGTACCGTCCATCACAAACGATTTTGGCCCATGTCGGAACCCTAAGACACTGTCAGACAACGCGGGCGTTTGCCCTGCCGTTAGTTCCAAAACCTTTAACGCGGCCTCCCGTGCGGCATAGGCCAAGGGACCAGTTCCGAGGTAAACGCTACGGGCCGGAATATCGGCGGTGGCCGCACCAAGAAGCGGCAGCAACCGCGTAAGCTCAATCGCCATCGCATCCATCCGCGCCGCAAAATCACACGGCGCGTCAAATACTGCCAACGCCGTCAGCAACATCGTGGAAAAACTGGATGTCATGGCAAAGCCAACGTCGTGTGTTTCAGATGGAAGCACGATGACTTTGGACGGCCCAGTGCTTGGGCGCTGCGCCAACGCCCCACCACTGTTGCAGGTGATATGCAAACGAGGGGCCATCGGTGCCAATGCATCCAGTGCGTCCAACGTGCCAATGCTTTCGGTACTGTTTCCCGAGCGCCCAAAACTCACGACCAATGGGCGCTTGCCGCTTAAAAACGCCTGCGGACGACTGACCAGATCAGTGGTTGGCACTGACCGTAGCCGTGGACCGGACTGCCCTTCAAGACCCGACACAATGATATCACCGATAAACGCGCTGGTGCCTGCGCCACAAAACCAGATCTCATCCACCTGCTGGGCGGCGATCCAATCTCGCACGGGTGTCGGATCAAACGCGTCACCCCACGCAGACCAAATGGCGGGCTGCGCATGTATTTCGCCCCAAGTATTCCAACGATCAAGTGCAGCTGTGTTTCTCATGTGGTTTTCGTGACCTTTGATAGTGTTTCAGGTGCGTCAGGGTTTAGCCCCAGCGCCAAAGCTGTTTTCAGAATAATCGGATACATCACCGCCAACATAAGTGAAGCAGCGGCAGCGGGGGTTAAGTCACGGGCATCCAAATCAGCGGGGCTAATGCGCTGCACATCACATCCCACGCCGCGAAACCGTGCCTCGGCTTGATCCAAACTGGCTTGAATATCGTCAGCGCCAGTATCAAGGATCAGAACCATAAGCGGGTTAGTCGCAAGCTGTAATGGACCGTGCAAAACCTCTGATGCGGAATAGGCCTCGGCATGAATGGCGCAGCATTCCTTGAGCTTAAGCGCCACCTCATGGGCGGCCCCGTACCCTGTATCGCGCCCAATAACATAGACATGACGGGCTCGTAAAAGCGACGCTTGAAGCGCATTTGCCTTTGGGTGAACAGACGAAATCTGGTGCAGGTTTTCGATCGCCGCTTTTGCGCGCAATCCGTAAGACGGGACCAACGCCGACAGCAGCGCCATACCAGCAGCAACCGACCCAATGACCGTCTTGGTGGCTGGCACCGCAAGTTCCGGCCCCGCACCAATAGGAATGGCAAGTGCGGCGGCTTTTTCCACAGGCGAGCTGGGTTGATTTGTGATGGCAATAACCTTGGCACCTTTGGCGGCGGCACCCTTGGCCGAATGCACCAAATCATCGCTGGCACCCGATTGCGAGATGACCAAAACGGCAGCCCCAGCAACATCCACACCGCGCCCAAGCGAAAACACGGACGGTGGCAGTGACGTGACAGGCACACCCATTTCACGCATAAATTCATAGCTTAGAATATTGGCCGCCGCGTCAGACGACCCGCGCGCGATCGTATAAATCGCCCGAACCGTATCGATGCCCTGCGCCGCAACTTGCGTGGTTAGGTCTTGGCTGGCCGATGTACAAAACACAGCCAAGCTTTGTGCGGATTCTTTGGCCATCAAATGACCAAACTCAATCTGTTCAGGTTTCATGCGTGCAATCCGTAACTGTCAAATTCTGTCCAAGTGTCTGTCATATCAACGATCGTGCCGCTGATGCGGGCCTCGTCAACAGCCATCGCCGCCAATCCGGCTTCTAGCGCATCAACAACACCGACAGGAAGACCGCCGGTTTCGCCGCGCAAAAAGGCCACGATATCGGCGACCATCATGTGGTCCGCACCGTAATGGGCACTGGTGTTTGCAAGCGCGCCTTTTGTGTAGTCATGCTCTGCAACCGTATGTCCATCACGGGCTGTGACTTTTAGAAAACCACGACTGAAATCGCCTTCGGCCATGCCCAGCGCGCCCATCACACAGAACCGCCGATGTTCATCTGGCACATTCAAATTGGTGTGAAACGCAAGCGACGCGCCAGATTCGTACTGTAAAATCGCGGCCTGGCAATCAATGATATCGCCATCAGATTGAAAAGCATCATCCACGCTTTCCCAGACCGACGCCTTGCGGTGCATGATCTCATTTTCGGTGTTTGACGTTGGCGAAAACTCCGGGATGAACGATTTGCGTCCGCCAAAGCTTGCAACGCGCGTTGGGCGGCTTCGTGTGACCATGTTATAGATATCAAGATCGTGGCAACATTTTTCCAGCATAAATCCACCGGACCAAGCAATCATACGCCGCCAATCCCGCATGAAAAACGCGCCGTGATAAGGGGCAATATGTTCGCTGGCCTCAAGCGACGTAATCGGCCCAAGATCATCCAGAACTGCGCGTAAATCGACCATATGTTGCGAATACCGCAGCACCAGCCCGACCATCACCTGATCGGTGCCATGCTCGGCCAGCAGTCCGGCCAATTCCATAGTGTCAGCCTTGGTCGTGACCACAGGTTTTTCGGAAAACATCTGCACGCCTGCCGCAAGGCCAAGCTTGATATGCTCCAAATGAAAACAGTTCGGAGACCCAACAAAGAACAAATCTGGCTGCGTGTCTTCCAACATCTGCGCCACATCGTCGAACCGTGGCACATCATCGCCAATCATATGTAGATGCGTGGGCTGCGGATCAAAAAAGCCCACGATCTCCACTTCTGGCATCGTTTCTTTAAAGATCGACAATACATGCGCTGCGCGCAGACCAATTCCGGCAGTCACAACTCTCATTTTGCTGGCACCGGCACGCCCAAGCGCGACAATACATCGCCGTTCTCATTGAAAACATGACAAGATTCTGGTGCGATCATCAGAGTCATGTTCTTGCCCTGTTCAACTGGGGCATTGCCCGCAAGTGACGCACAAAACCGCGTTTCAGCAGACCCGATTGTCCCGTAGGTGATGGTCGCGCCGCCAAGACGTTCCAGCACCCGAATGGAAACATCCAAACCGGACGTGCCCAGCGCGACATCTTCAGGCCGAATGCCAACTTCTACACGGTCGCCCTCGGTTATCCCTGTCGTGTCGACGGGCAGCACCATCTGGTGTCCGCCTTCCAGATCAACCCCAAGGCCGCCCTTGGTTCCGGTCACAGTTGCAGGCACAAAGTTCATATTCGGCTGACCAATAAAGCTGGCCACAAATTTTGTTGCGGGGTGGTGATATAGGTCCATCGGAGAGCCAAACTGCTCTACGCGACCGTCTTTTAGAACAACAATTCGGTCGGCCATTGTCATGGCTTCGATTTGGTCATGCGTGACGTAAACCATCGTCGCGTCTAGCTGCTTGTGAAGCTGGCTAAGTTCGACGCGCATGTCGCCGCGCAAAGCGGCATCAAGGTTGGACAGTGGTTCGTCAAATAGGAAAATCTTTGGGTTGCGAACAATGGACCGGCCGATGGCGACACGCTGACGCTGTCCACCAGACAGTTGTCCGGGCTTCAGCTGTAGTTTGTCGGTGAGCTGCAAGATGCCTGCGGCACGCGCAACGGCTTCGTCCAGCTCTGGTTCGGGTAATTTCTGGACCCGCAACGGAAACGCAATATTCTCATAAACCGTAAGGTGCGGATAAAGCGCGTAAGATTGGAACACCATGGAAATACCGCGATCCACGGGATGCGCTGTACTGACGTCTTCGCCATCAATGACGATACTGCCAGCTGTCGCTTCCTCTAGACCTGCGATGATCCGTAAAAGCGTTGATTTACCACAGCCAGATGGGCCAACAAACACAACAAATTCTTTGTCTTCAATCGCCAAATTAATGTCGTGAAGCACTTGGGCCGCGCCAAAAGATTTGCTGACCTGGTTCAAGTCGAGAGTAGCCATAGCGCTATGTTCCTGTTGCTAGGATGTGGTTAAAAAGCAGGTGGCGGGACAAAACCCCGCCACCCACAAGGGAGGACGACCTTACAGGGCGTCAGCCAGTTCTTCACCAGCAATCGTGACCAAGTTGTCCACTGTGTCATCCTTCAGGATGATACCTTGGATCATGTTGGTGAACACGGATTGCAACGATTTGAAGTCTTCGACCAATGGCTCTGGACCACCTGTCGAAATCGTCTGTGTGAAGTTTGGCCAGATGCCGTCTTCATAGTAGACGTCAGCTTTGCCCATCGCTTTGTAGTCAAGGATTGGCGTCAGACCCCAGCTGCTGTCAAGGTCATATTGGCTGTCACCGGATGTGATCCGCTGTGCCAATTCCTGCGCCAGATCTTCATGACCAGACCCTTTGAACACAACAATGCTGTCGGTGATCAGGATCGAGCCGCTAACGCCAGATGGGCCAGCCGGAACTGGTGAAACCAATTGTGCAATGTTGGCGCTGTGCTGACCGTAACCCCAAGGACCGGAAATATACATGCCGATTTTGTTGTCGTTAAACAGGTCTTTCAGCTGATCACGTTCCCAAGCAGTTGGGCCATCTTGTGCCACATCAACGAGGCTGCCGTAAAACGCGAGGGTTTCGCGGGTCTCGTCGCTGTCCAAGCTAGATTCGCCAGTATCGGGATCGATCACAACACCACCGTTGGAATACAAGTAGTTCAGGAACTGGTGCATTGTGTTATCGAAGTCTTTACCAGCAAGGCCGATGCCCGCAGCGCCAGTATTGTCGTTGATCGCCTTGGCCATGTTGTACATGCCAGTCCAAGTACGCGGTGCAACACATTGCAGACCCGCTTCTTCAACCAAGTCACAGTTCATATAAAGCGCTTTTGTCGAAAACGCGTGCGGATAGCCCCACTGCGTACCCTCAATAGTAACCGTGTTCAAAACACCGGGCTGATACATAGTGTCTGGGTCGATGTTTGCAGGCACGATCAGGTCGTTGTTGGCCAGCTGACGCAACGTGCGCGACCCCATATAAGCAATGGATGGTGGATCACCAGCAGCGGACAAAGTCAGCGACTTATCTTGGCATGTGCCCCACGGAACGGCTTCTAGGTTAACAGTAACGCCGTCGTTATCAGCAACAAACTGATCAACAACTGCTTGATCCGCTGCGCGAACCTCGCCGCCACACATAATGAAGTGCAGCTCTTGTGCCTGTGCAGACATTGCAGTGCCCGAAAGCAGCAGCGCGCCCATCGTAATTTTCAGTAGTTTCATTGTAGTCTCCCTGGTTAATTTTATTCTTTAACAGCCCCTGCCGTAAGACCGGCAACGAGGTATTTTTGAAGGAACAAGAAGATGACCATGACAGGTAGAACACCTACCAAAGCCGCGGCCATCATTTCGTTCCAAGTCACCGACTGGTAGCCGATGAATTCGTACAAACCAGCGGGCAGCGGTTGCAGCTCGCGTGTCTGGTTGAATGTGATTGCAAAGATAAATTGCTGTGAATATGCGCTGATAAAGACAGTCACGCCGACCACGATCATCCCTGGTGTCGCCAATGGCAAAACCACCCGACGCAGCGTGTACATACGGCTTGCGCCATCAACAAACGCGGCTTCTTCCAGCTCTTTTGGGATCTTCTCAAGGTAAGACCGCAACAACCAGATGCCTGTCGGGATCAGGAATGCCACACCCGGCACGATCATCGACCAATATGTGTTCAGCAGGCCCATTGCGCGCAAAACCCGGTACAGCGGGATCAGCAGGACCGCGCCAGCAAACATGTTCACGGCTAAAAACCCTGCAAGCGACGGGCCCTTAAACGGAAACTCCAGACGGGCATATGCATAGGCTGCGGGCACCACGAAAAGCATCGTAAAGAATGTGACCGAGGTCGCGATAAAGATAGAGTTAAAGATGTAGCGGCCCAGCAACGGAACCGTCTCCCACATCTTTGAATACGCATCAAAGCTGAAGTCCTCTGACCAGAATTGATAGGGGCTGCGGAACAAGTGCTCTAGCGGGCGCAGTGATGCCATGAACATTTCCACAAACGGCAGCAGCATGAACAACATGAACACTGCGATGGCGGCATAAAGCCCGACGACCTGCAGCTTGGTATAACGGTCCATCATCTTATTTGCTCCCGTAGCGGCGAAGAAGTTTGTTGAGCAGGACCATGTACACGGCGGCAAATGCGCCAAGCAGGATCACGATCACGATAACGCGTGCTGCGCCCTCACCAAATTTGTAGTTCCCGATTGCGACCTTATAGGTATCGATAATCAGCGTTGTGGATGCGCCACGTGGGCCGCCCTGCGTCAAAATCCAGATGATATCAAAACTATTGAACGTGAAGATCGCGGAATAAAGCGCCATTGTGACCAGCACCGGCATGATTTGCGGGATTGTGATCCGGCGGAACCGGTACCAACGCCCTGCCCCATCAACCCAAGCAGCCTCGTATAGATCGCGACTAACACCTTGCATTGCGGCCAAAAGGAACAGCGTCACCATTGGCGTACCGACCCATACGTCGGTAACAACAGCAGAATAAAACGCGCTCTTCTTATAGGCTAGAAATTCATGCGGCCCATCAAGAACACCGAGATATTGACCCGCGCCCGATAGAACCCCGAATTGACCATTGTAAAGCCACAGCCAACCCACGCAGCCGACCGCAATCGGGATCACCCATGGCGGCATGATCAGAACACGGAACAATCCACGTCCCGGAATAGCGGCATTCAAAAGCATCGCGCCGATCAACCCCAAGATCAATTTCAGCCCGACCGACAGGAACATCCAATAGAACGTCCGTATGATTGTTTTGTGAAATTTCTTACTTTCGATCAGCTCTTCATAGTTGGCAAAGCCCACAAATTTCTCGCCGCCCAGTCCCGCCTCCATAAATGACAAACGGACAGTTTCGACCAATGGCCACGCGATAATCACTAAGATGAAAAGAAGAGCGGGGCCAATTAGCACGGCGGCAAACCACTTTTCAGGAAGCACAGTCCTTTTCGACCGAACGATTGTAGTCGCTACAGATTGAGTTTCAGAAAGTTCGCTCAAAACATCCCCCGATGCGTTAGTGGCTAGCGAATCAACGCCGCTTAAACAATGATACCAAAGAGAAATATTTATGCTACCAAAATAATACCAAATCAAAATTGCAAAAAATTTCCTTGAATAACAACGAATTAGTGTTAGGCAAAAACATCGGACTTGTGCAGTTTCGATAGATTGGTATCATCGAAGAGTACCAAAGTGAAAGCGAATCAATCGTGCCTGTTACCTCACCCTTCCACCCAAACGCATGGTTTCGCCTCGGTCGCGGGCCGCGCTATCAGCAGTTGCAACGCCATATCAGTGCCGCGATTTTGTCCGGCGACTTGGCGCCTGACGATCAGCTTCCACCCGAACGTGAACTGGCGGAGCTTGCGCAAATCAGCCGCGTCACTGTGCGGAAGGCGGTCACTCTACTGGTCGCTGATGGCTTAATCGAGCAACGTCAGGGCGCAGGGTCGTTCGTGCGCAGTGCCGCGCCAAAACTGGAACAGTCGCTGTCGTCATTGATATCGTTCACTGAAAACATGTCGGTACGCGGCATGACATCAACCAGCACCGTTTTGTCGCGTGGAATTTTCGCGCCAAGCCCGCAGGAAATTCTTGCTCTCGGGCTTTCCAGTCAAGATCGCGTTACCCGCATCAAACGCCTACGTCAGACCGACGACGCCCCGATGGCCGTCGAACTTTCATCCCTGCCACAAGACATTTTGCCAATACCGGACGATGTCGAAACCTCACTTTATGCAGTGTTACGCAAAAATAGCTGCGCACCGACGCGTGCGATCCAGCGAGTAACCGCAATCAACCTCGAACGAAGCGAAGCCGAACTGTTAAAGCTACCCGAGGGGTCAGCAGTCTTAAAAATTGAACGGACAGGGTATCTGGCCACGGGCCGCCCAATTGAATTCACCAGCGGACTTTACCGGTCCGACACTTACGACTTTGTTTCAGAACTTCGGTAGGACCAACATGAAATTTGAATGTACGATTAACGGTGCGCGGCTTGACTGCGTTGTGACATCTGACCGCGATATTACGGGCCCCGTGTTTTGCACGTCGGGGATGACACGCATGACCGTCGTCCACGGTTGCAAAATGGTGACGCAGACTGGCAGCTACATTGAGGTTCAGCTACCCGATCTAAAAGCAGGCGCTCCCTACGCATTTTCACTTGGTTACGACGGCTTTGAGCCAGCCAATCGCGCATGGATGCCGCTTGGTCCCTATCTGCGGACAAACGACGGCGAGGTCATTCAACTGCCCGCCCTGCCCTCCGGCTTCCATCCAGCACCCGAAACGCCCACCAAAGCCTTTTCCGGCCTTAAACTGATCCCGCAACCAACAAGCTGGTCGCCAACAGGCCAAAGAGTTTTGATCAACGGCTACACCTGTGAAAACGATGCCATGCGATCGGTGGCGGCCCTTGCCCAGAGACAAAATCACGGCGCATTTTTGCGCCCCGACGGCCACCGCGTGATTATTGAAACTGGCGATCTGCCACTTGATGCCTATACGCTGGTTATCTCGCCTGATGACATTACGCTGACTGCCGCCAGTACAGGTGGCTGGTTCTATGGGGCCATCACATTGCTGATGCTTTTGAGAACGCACGATGGCGACATTCCTTGCGGCACCCTGACCGACACACCACGTTTCACATGGCGCGGCCAACATCTCGATTGTGCACGGCATTTTTACAAACCAGAAACCATCCATGACCTGTTGGACTTGATGGCATTGCTCAAGCTCAACCGTTTTCACTGGCATTTCGCAGATGACGAGGCGTTCCGCCTGCAAGTCGAATGCCTGCCCCAGCTATGGCAACAAACCGAAATGCGCGGCGAAGGCCATTTGATCCCAGCGATCTTTTCAGGCGCGTCAGACTCCGGTGGTAGCTATTCCAAAGACGATGCCCGCGCCGTGATTGCCCATGCCAAAGCATTAAACATCGAAGTGATGCCCGAGATCGAAGTGCCCGCTCACGCGTTGGCGCTCGCGAAAGTCTATCCTGACACGCGCGACCCCGACGACATAGGATCAGAGCGCAGCGTGCAAGGTTACACAGCCAACGTCGTCAACCCTGCCATGCCCAAAACGTGGGACATCTTAGAGGCACTGGCGACCGAAGTCGGTGCGCTATTTCCGTTTGGCCTGCTGCATTTGGGCTGTGACGAACTGCCTGCTGACACATGGATGGGGTCTCCCTTGGCTAAGGCGTTGATAGCCAAAGAGGGCTTAGAGACCACGCAGGACTTACAGGGTTGGACCATGTCACGTCTCGCGCAAACCGTCGTGAAAAACGGCCAGCGACCTGCCGCTTGGGAAGAAGCAGCCAACGGCAAAAACGGCGGCATTGGCCATAATGCGATCCTGTTCAGTTGGACGGGTGCCGGACCCGGATTTGCCGCGGCCCGCGCAGGGTACGACGTGGTTATGACACCCGCACAACATGTGTACTTGGATATGGCTCACACAAATGACATTGATGATTGGGGCGGCAATTGGGCTGGCACAGTATCGCTCTCTGACACGATCGCTTGGGACGTCATTCCGCCGGATGAACCCGAACTGGCCAAGCATATCATTGGTGTGCAAGGGACATTTTGGTCTGAATTCACGACGCAAGATGTACAGCTTTGGCCGATGCTGGTCCCGCGCATTTTAGGCGTCGCGTCCAAAGGCTGGCAAAGCCACGACATAACATCTGCCGACCTACATAGCCTGGCCACAGACTTCGCCTGTGTTTGGCACGCCTAAACCCAAAGAAAGAGCCCAAGACATGACCCCGAATTTGGCGAAATACGCTGTCTTAATGTGCATGATCGTTTTCTTCGCGCAGCCTATCCATATGGGACTTTGGCTGTCACGGGTTGCCGAAGTGCAAACCACGCTGGGACTAACCAAGGCCCAACTGGCGCTCGCACTTTTGGGTATGCCGTCGGGGCTATTGCCGTCGCTTTATTTCGCTGGCCGCACGGTTGAAAAGCTCGGTCCAAGACGCGCATTACTCATTGTTTTTGTCCCAATGCTGCTTGCGGGAATATTGCCAAGTCTAGCATCAGGCACCGCATCACTGTTTGTGGCGCTGTTTATCTTTGGGGTGATCCTGCCCTTTGCGCAGGTGTCGCTGAACGTATTTGCCGCGCAGGTTGAAAAGAAATTCGACGTCAAAATCATGAACCGCGCCCATGGTTTCTGGAGCATGGGGATCATGGCAGGCAGCCTCATCGGTGTGCAATTGGCGGCACTTGGCCTCACCGCGGCGCCAAGCCTGATCATAACCGCAGCAATCCTGACGCCGACCTTAATCGTGATTGCCTATGCCTTGCCTCAAATCAAAACCGCACAACCGAAAACCAAAGCTCAAAATGCATTGCCCCAGATACCAACGGCTGTCTGGCTGATCGCAGCCGTGGTTTTTGGTGCTACCATCGTCGAAGGCGCGATGATCGATTGGGCGACCGTCTATATGCGCGAAATTGCTGACGCCATTTCAGGATCCGAAGGGTTGGCGGTTACTGTCTTTTCCGGCTTTGTCACGCTTGGTCGGTTTATGGGTGACGCATTAAACAGGCGCTTTGGTACCGTGTTTTTGGTCCGACTTTGTATTGGGTCCGCCATTTCTGGCCTGCTGGTTTTGGTCGCAGGACTTGGCGTCGCTTCCGCGTTTCTTGGCTTTGCATTGGTCGGCTTCGGCGTATCCACCATCTTCCCGTTGGGTGTCAGCGCCACCGCAGCCCTGAGCGATAACGGCGAAGCACGCAATGTATCGGTTATGACATTCGGCGCATTGTCCGGTTTTCTGGTTGGCCCGCCAATGATCGGCTTTTTCGCCGACACATTTTCCCTCAGCACGGCATTCCTGCTACTGCTCCCCGGATTAATGTTTAGTTTTTGGTTCGCCCAACGTTTGTCCGGCAATGACCGCGAGTGAGTACGCAAATAATTTAGCCCGCCACCCTTGGCGCCGTTTGGGCTGCGCGAAAACCAATATCAATGCTTCAACGCAAATGACTGGATATTTTCATATGGGACTTGGCGTCCACGAATTATGGATATTCCAAGCTATATGCCGCGCCTGAACTTTCGCTGACCAAAGTTTAACAATCTATCCAGCCATTCTCTCGCCCCCAGAGAACGGGCTAAGCCCTAGCCATTCCTGCATTTTCGTCACTATCTCTCGGGTTCCGGACAGCGTAATTCGCCCTTCATTTTCTGCGTTTTGCACTGTGTCCATCCCCATCCAGATTGCAGTCATTGTACGAAGGCTGCACTCCACGAACAAATCAACGTCATAACCGGGGTCTTTATAACATGCCTCAACACCCGATTGCGGGTCGGCCACGAGCCAATAGTTTTGCCGGTCAGCGGGCAAATCATTGAACACAAACTGAAGGCAAACACGGCGCGAAGGGAGAGGATCGATATTCAGCCCGCGATGCATATCCCAAATCAACAGCTCCGGGTCCAGGTTGTTCAAAGATAGTTCACTCTCGACCCATCTTTGGCCCCATGCCCCAATCCCCATAACAATTGGGCGCAATTCTTCGCCAGCTTTTGTAAGCTGGTACTCTTTAGACCCGCTCGTGCCCTTGATCGACACGATGACGCCCGCCGCCTCCAATTCACTCAATCTTTTTGACAAAAGTGTTGGCGACATGCGCGGCAGTCCACGGCGGATGTCATTGAACCGCGTGCTGCCGCACAGGAATTCTCGAACAACAAGCGGGGTCCAGCGGGAACACAAGATTTCTGTAGCCATCGAAACTGGGCAGAACTGACTATATCCGGCGCGCATTTATCTACTCCTTTGTGGTTGGAAAACTTGGTCTTTTCAGCCTAACGAGAAAACACGACATCATCCAATACAGTTTCTGTACTAGCGAGAATTCGGAATCACGGTTATTTTTGGTGCATAAATTCAGAAAGGTAACAAAAAATGACCCAAGTAACTGGTACCGCGCATCAATCTGAAAGCATCGTTGATGCAGCCAAATCACTGACAAAAGTCTTCGCAGAACGCGCAGCTGACAACGATGAGAATGATCGATTTGTCGCTGACAATTACGCCGACCTAAAAACGTCTGGGCTGATTTCCGCAGGCGTTCCATCAGATCTTGGTGGCGGCGGGGCAAGTATCCGTGAACTTTGCGATGTTCTAAAAATTATTGGTGGCGCTTGTGGCTCTACGGGGTTGGCCTTTTCAATGCACACCCATCAAGTCGCCATTCCGGCATGGCGGTGGTACAATCAAGAACCCGCTCGCGATGTGGTAGCGCCGCTTTTGCGCAGGGTTGCTGATGAAAGAATTGTTTTACTCAGTTCAGGCGGATCAGATTGGATCGGTGGTTCTGGGGTCGCTGAAAAAGTCGAAGGCGGATACCGAATTACGGCAAGGAAAATGTTTTCGTCTGGTGCGCCGGCTGGGGATTTGCTGATGACTGGTGCAATTTCCGAAGAAGATGGTGAGCGTATCGTTTTGCACTTTGGTGTTCCAATGTCCGCGCCCGAAGTCACGGTTTTGGATACTTGGCGCACCCTCGGGATGCGAGGCACCGGATCACATGATGTAAAAATTGATGGTCTGTTCATTCCCGATGACAAGATACCTTTGCGCCGCAAAGCAGCGGAATGGCATCCCGCATTTCACATGATCGCGACAATTGCGTTTCCACTGATTTACTCGGCTTATCTTGGTGTAGCACAAAGTGCGCGTGACATCGCGATTGATATCGCCAAGAAAAGACCGGTGTCCCATCGCACGCAATCCATCGCTGGGCGCATGGACACTGCGCTAACTGCAGCACATCTCGCCCGCGATTACATGATCGATGTCACCGAGCGAAACGCGCCATCAGCACAGACTATCAATGACACTATGATTGGGCGGCGGTTGGTTGAAGAGCACGCCATCAAGGCAGTCGAACTGGCAATGGAGTTGGCCGGTGGCGTTGGGTTCTACCGCAAGACAGAACTTGAAAGACGGTTTAGGGATATTCAGGCGGCGCGTTATCATCCGCTCCAGAAAGAAACTCAAAGCGAATATGCTGGTGCGATGGCCCTAGGGCAATCTGTTGACCACATTTTCTAAAAATCAATCGACGATAGCCCTCTCGCCCTAAATGGCGAGGGACGTGAACAGATCGAAAGCAGGTTTCCAACGCTTGGTCTGTTCATCTTCATCATAATTCACATCTGAACGGAACAGCCATGAAAATCGCGGTCGTACAAGAACCTCCAGTTTATCTTAACCTAGATGCGAGCATGTCGCGGGCCATTGAAATCGTGGAACGCGCAGCGCGAGATGGCGCGAAGCTGATTGTATTTCCCGAAGCTTGGTTTCCGGGATATCCCACGTTCGTCTGGCGCCTATCGCCGGGTGCGGACATGGGAAAAACCGACGAGCTATTCGCCAATCTGCAGGCAAATTGCATTGATCTTAGCCGAAACCAGATGGCCCCATTGCAAGAGGCCGCGCGTGAAAACGAGATGGTTATCGTCGCGGGGTATCAAGAAATTGACGGGTCCGTGTCTGGGTCAACAATATTCAATTCATGCATAATTATCGACGCGGATGGTCGCATTGCGAACAATCACCGAAAGCTAATGCCGACCAACCCAGAACGCATGGTCTGGGGTTTTGGGGATGGGTCTGGGCTAAACGTCGTGGATACTGCGGTTGGGCGCATTGGCGCGTTGCTTTGTTGGGAAAACTATATGCCGCTTGCCCGTTACGCCCTGTATGCTCAAAATATTGATATCTATGTCGCGCCAACCTGGGACAGTGGGGATACTTGGCTCGCCACAATGCAACATATAGCACGCGAAGGCGGATGCTGGGTGATTGGTTGTGCGACGGCAATGGAGGCAAGCGATGTCCCCAAGGAAACCCTGCACTTAGACACGTTATTCCCAAACAACGACGAATGGGTGAATTCTGGGGACGCTGTTGTCTATGAACCGTTTGGCGGGATTGCGGCGGGACCAATGCACCGTGAAAAGGGCTTATTGATGTGTGAAATTGATATCGACAAAGCCAAAGCATCGCGGCGCAAATTCGATGCATCAGGTCACTATGCGCGCCCCGACGTATTCAAATTATCGGTCGATCGGCGGAAAAAAATTCCGGTACATTTTGACGATTAGAAAACTATGAGAGATATTTTCAATTGAAATTGGACCAATTTGCAGTGCAGGATGGCCAATGTCCAGTTTGGAAAATGTTAAGTGTAACTATCCAAAGCATCATATGTGATGTTTGATGCGTGTGCGCTTGTGCCAAGCTGGCCCGCGTTACCGGTTTGGTGATGAACTTTTGACCAGCAAACTCGATCTCTTTGACGGACAATTTTCCTGACATGAGGATCAACTCTGTTTGAGGCGCGGTTCGCCTCGATCGAGTCCGAATCTTGCAAAAGACCCGTCACTTTTCCCGCCACCGTCCACAACAATTTCAATTCAGAACGTTGCCCCAACAGCCGACAGGAATTCGAATTAGGCCGTGCCTTCGTTCTTTCGGAGCAGCGTCAACTTTACACCAGCTGACAACGGTTGCTTATGAAAATCTGCGCCCCTAAATCTCCTCCAGATTTGTGCAGAGTCCGCCCAACAAAAGGACGGACAAATGAAGGCACGATTTACGGACGAATAGATCATAGAAATTATCAAAGAACAGGGTTTGAGCGTTGAGCAAATGATCTGGGGTATCATTTGTAGCGAGTAACGGCGAGAAGACCGCTGATGTATGTCGGCGGCACGGCATCCATTGACCGGCAGGTTATTGCAAAGCAATCTGCCGAGAGGGGGCGGGCGAGTGATGTGCTGCAGATTGATCGATCAACGGTGCTGCCTGACGGCCCGAACCAACGCTGGCGTTTAGATTTCGTGTCAGATGCATTAACGGACGCCCGTCACTTCCGCATTCTAACGGTTGTGGATGACTTCAGCAGAGAGAACCTGGTTCTGGCTGCGGATACATCACTATCTGGCCAGCGCGTTGCGCGTGAGCTGGATCGAGTAATTGCTGAGCGAGGCATGCCGAGGACAATCGTGGCCGATAAAGCATACATCAACGGCGGTCGATTGTTCCCTTAGCGCGCCAAAACCAATTCAGCTTTTAATCCGCCAAGTCGGGTACTGTCACCCAGACGCAGCAATCCACCATGATTGCGCGCAATATCAGCGACAATAGACAAACCCAGACCGACACCGGTTCCTTTGTCTTGATTGCGGGACGGATCAAGGCGGACAAACGGGCTCATCGCGGCCTCTCGGCTGGTGGCTGGAATGCCTGGACCGTCGTCTTCCACGGTGAACCGCACAGTGCGGTCAGTGACATCAAGGCCAACTTCGGCTTTTGTACCATAGCGCAATGCATTCCCGATCAAGTTGTCCAACGCGCGGCGAACGGCCATTGGGCGCATCGTTACGTGTTGATCAGGGCCAGAAACTGGCCCCAAAGAGATTGATTGCCCCCCACGTGCGGCGTCCGAAACGGCGGCGCTCAAAATTGCACGGGGCACGCAAGGTTCAAGACCATCAAGCGCGTCGTTTCGGGCAAAGTCCAGAAATCCATCAAGCAAGCTCTGCATGTCGTCGACATCGCGAATGAGCGCATCAGTGTCGTCGCCGTCGAACATCGACAAGCCCAAGCGCAGCCGTGTGAGCGGCGTCCGCAAATCGTGGCTTACCCCTGATAACATCATGGTGCGGCTTTGTGTCTGGCGTTCAATTTTGTTGCGCATATCAAGAAATGCCATGCCAGCGGCACGAACTTCAACAGCGCCCGTCGGCGAAAACGGCTTAATCCGCCCCTTGCCGTATTCGGTGGCCGCTGCAGCCAAACGCTTAATTGGACGCAGTTGGTTGCGCAAAAAGAAGTACGCAATTGTGGTCATAATCACACCCATCACAACCATTATGACCAGCAATTGATGAGGATTTGCGGCAGATACGCGGTCGCGCTGAAACGACAGATACGTCATTCCGTGATTGGACTGCATCCATACCTGCACACGCTTTCGATCAGATAGGGACACCACGGCCACTTCGGGAACGCCTATCCGCAAGGTGTCGATTACCATCGCCCCTGTCAGGTCTACAAAACGGGTTTCATCCGCCGCAGGTGCAGTGTCCGCAGGAAGACTAACCACAATTTCCAATGCAGCGCCGGTGTCTTTCACTATTTTACCCGCCGCTTGGGCATCAGGCACCGCGTTGATCGCGTCGCGCAAAAAACGAAGTTCAATATTTACTGCACTTGTCATTGACTGCGTGACACCGTCAAAGTGACGTTGAATAAACACGACCGACACCAGCAATTGCAATGTCAGAACAGGCAAGATCAATATAAGCGCAGCGCGGCCATATAGACCGCGCGGCATATAATTCTTGATCCAAGCCCAAAACATAAGGCCAAGGCTATCGCTTGGGACCATCCGGCGAAAGGGCCGATCATCATGTCAGATCACGAATTCGATCCAGTCGCGGGGCATCCGTTACAGTTAGCTCGCGGTTTGCGACTAATCTTAGCACCAAACCCGTCGCCAATGACCTATCTGGGCACCAATACATATCTTTTGGGCAATACATCCATCGCGGTCATCGACCCCGGCCCGGACGACGATGACCATCTCGCAGCAATCCTTGCCGCAACGCACACGGGCACGATTAGCCATATTATCGTTACGCACGCACACCTTGATCATTCTCCGCTTGCGCGGCGGCTCTCAGCACACACCGGTGCGCCGGTTCATGGCTATGGCCCCGCTACAGCGGGTCGCAGCACCATAATGCAGCGGCTCGCAGATCAAGGCTTTGCGGGGGGTGGCGAAGGTATTGATAGCGACTTTGCCCCAGATATTATCATGTCATCAGGCGACTGTGTCAGCACGGACGAGTGGACCCTAAAAGCCCTGCATACACCCGGCCATATTGGCAACCACCTGAGCTTAATTTGGGGCGACGCCATATTCACCGGTGATCACGTAATGGGATGGGCGTCGTCTCTGGTATCGCCACCCGATGGCGACCTGACCGATTTTATGGCCTCTTGCGAAAAGCTGGCGCAGATCGATGCGCGCATCTATTTTCCCGGACACGGGGCCCCTGTGACCATTCCGTCAGAGCGGATCGCATGGCTCGTCGCACACCGTCGCGGGCGTGAAGCCCAAATTTTGGACACGCTTTCACCCGAGGGTCTAACTGTCGATCAGATCACGCGGGCGGTTTATACAGACGTGAACCCTGCCCTGATTGCGGCAGCCAAACGCAATGTGTTTGCGCATCTTGTGGACCTGCAGCAAAGAGGTCTGATCACAGCATGCCCCGACCTTCAAAGCGACGCAATTTTCGCGATAGAAAATTAAACCTCTAAACTGCAAAAAACCCTCTGGACGCCACCAATCGGCATTGCTATATCGCCCATAGTGTTCCGGCGTAGCTCAGTGGTAGAGCAGTTGACTGTTAATCAATTTGTCGTAGGTTCGACCCCTACCGCCGGAGCCAAAAATTCCCCTTTTTATCATAAAACCTAACTCTACATGGGTTCTGGGTCAGTTTTTGGGACGTTTTGCGGGACACTTTGGTCGCAATCGAACTCACCGCGTCATAAACAGACAAACAAAGGGATTCTGCAGGCGTCATTGATTTGTTGTTGCAGCAGATAAAGGGGCCATGACAAATGTTGATAAAGAGCAAGAAGTTGCCAAAGTACGTTTTAGAGCGCACCTCGGGTGCGTTCCAATACAAGCGTAACGTGCCAGACAGGCTCAAGGCGATCATTGGCAAGAAAACCTTCCGCCACTCCCTGGGTAAAACTTACGACGAAATGGTTGCCCGCCTCCCTGTCATACATAAAAAGGTAGAGGCCCTACTAAGGCAGCTTGATGACGAAGCCCTCAGAGATCGTGTCCTTGCAACGGTAGAGACGAACTTTGGCAAGAGAGCGGCCCAGATGCTCGATGCAGGTGATGTTGACGAAAACCTCGACATGGCGATGTTTGACTTGGGCCACCAGTTAGAAGACGAACAAGGGGTGGAGCCAATGGTTGTGGCCCATCTTATTGGCGGCTCCCTGCCCTACTCCGCTTTTTCTTTGTCCGAGGCCATTGAGCTTTATGCCGATTACAAAGATGCGTCTGACAGCAAAAAGGTATCCAACCAGCTTGCCAGAATAACAACAGATTTGCGGTTGGCTATTGGTGACTACAAGGTAGACGAAATCCCGATGAACGCCCTGACGCGGGCGGATGCGAACAAATATAGGGATTACCTACTTGAGCGGATCGCCCCAAATAGTGTCACGCGCTACATCAACTCTGTCAGGGCGGTCATCAATCACGCCATCATCGAACGGGGCTTCAAAATGGAAAACCCCTTTCAGGGCCTCCGCATCAAAGGGGCTGGCAATGTAAAGAACGCAAGACTGCCTCTGTCAGACATAGAGGCACAGACAGCAGCAGACGTCTTCTTGGATGATGATACCTTCAGTTCCATCTACCTGTTGCTTAGGGAGACAGGTTGCCGACTGGCTGAGGCAACGGGTCTGCAGGTGAGCGATGTAAACCTTCAGGAGGCATTTGTAGAAATACGCGAGAACCGCTTCCGAGGGATCAAGACCGACAGTAGCGCACGTAAGATTCCCCTATCACAAGATGCCATAAAGAGCCTTCAGGGGCATCGTATTGGTAAGTCCGATGATGAGGCAATCTTTGCACGCTACGCCAGAGAGGGTGGCGCAGGTTCTGCCTCTGCTGCCATGCTCAAACGGTTCAGAAAGGTCATCACAGACCCAAAGAAAGCCCTCCACAGCTTACGTCACAGGAAAAAAGACCAGCTCAGAGAAGTCGGTTGTCCCGAAGAGATTTCCCGGGTTCTGCTTGGTCATAGCAGTCAAGATGTCGCCTCAAGATACGGGGCTGGACACTCTGTTGAAGTCCTGCGTGAGTGGATTGCAAAAACTTGGTGAGCTTCTGTAACAGATAACCACTGAGGAGTGAAACATGAGACCAACGACAGGAATACTAAACAGAGCTGGCACGACAGAGCTCATCGCCCCTCCAGCTCGACCGTTTAACCCCCATCGGCGTTGTGCTTCGAATGGCATAAGGGTGGTGGTGCAAGAGGTCCTCAAGCTACTGGGAGGTTATGAGTTCTACTACAAGATCCGCAGACGTAAACGCAGTACTGCAGTGCAGGCCATTTATGAAACCACGGTTGAAGCCATCGTCTGTGACCTGATCTGGCGAGAGTTAGAAATCCCGGGAGGACGCGTTCACGTCACCCAAAGCAATCAAGTTTTGCACAAAAGGTCACGTTACAAGGGTGTGGCGCTTGGTAAAACCTTGCCCGATATCCTGAAGGTCATGGCTGCTGAGGAAATGGGTTTTGTTGTGATCACTCCGGGGCAGTCCAAGTACACCATAAAAGACGAGACCCTAACTGTGGCGGTCAGTGGAAAACAGACCAGTCTTGCAGCAGGACGAAAGATCCTGAGAAGGATTGAACAGCTTGGCCTCAGCTTGGCGGACATTGGTCGCTCCCCCGACGAAGAGACCATTATTCTGCGCGGGCCGAAACTCAGGGATGACAAACCTGGTAAACATATTGAATACACGGATACAGAACAAACCACGACCCACAGACAGCAACTACAGGTTATCAATGAATGGTTGGATCAAGCCAATATTGAGTGCAACATCCCAGGAATCGACCTTCATGACCGTTGCCTAAAGCGTATTTTCAACAACGCTGACTTTACCCAAGGCGGCAGGTTATACGGTGGATTTTGGCAACGCCTGAAGCACTCCGAGCGCTTAGAAAGCATCATCTTGGACGACGACAGCGTTGTTGAGTTGGACTATGGTCAGGTGGGTCTATTGCTGCTTTATGGGTTAGAGGGAGGCAAGCCTCCGGAGGGTGATCTGTACGATCTGTCAGAGTATGGCATCCCCACAAGCTGTCGTCCCGGCATCAAGAAAGTCATTCAGGCGGCAATCAATGCCAGCAAGCCACTTGGACGTCTGCCAAAGGGAGCGCGGAAGACCATTCCCAAGAGGATATTGCTGGCGGATATCTTGGCGGCGGTCGGAAAGCGGCATCCACTTGTTGTCCACCGGTTTGGGGTGGCTGTCGGTATGCAGCTTATGTTCAAAGAAGCTGATATTCTTGTTGGGGTTCTGCTGGCTCTGAAAGACCGGAACATCAGCGCCCTGCCCATTCATGACGCGGTACTTGTGAACGGGAACTTTTATGAGGAAGCCCAGGAGATCATGATCAGGGTGTTCAGGGAAAAGGTTGGTCTGACCCCGGAGGTCTCAGTAGAGCATCCCTGATCAGGTAAGGTAATTTATAGGTAACTATCTATAATCATTAATAATATTAAATAACAATTAGATGAATTATGCATAATGCATATAGAGACTAAAGGTTACCCTTAAACCCCACCTCATATATGGGACCCGTATGGTTTAGCATGCCATGTGGGAGCAGTACCTGCCTGAGGAAGTCACCGGGGGACGTGGGCCCAAACCTAAGATGGAAGCAACCTAGGGTGATAGGTGGCATGAACGGCCCTTAGCGGACCTTGGTGGGTCGCGCAGCTAAGGTCGGCTACGAGCCCATTCTGTGAGTTCGATTTTCTCGCTACGCGCGCTCGCAGCACAGAAAATGCCACAGGTGCCCGATTTTCAACGCTACCCCGCAGCGGAAAAACCGGCCATTCATGCAAGGCGCAGCGAGACCAATCCGGCGAACTCACAGACTGCAGACAAGGACGAAACCGCTTTCCCTGCGAGTTCCCCAATGTCTCCTGCGTGCCATTGCAACGCACGTCGTTGATTGCGCCTGGGGTTGCAGATCGCCACCGCAGAGTATTTGCTCGAAACAAATGCTCTCACTTCAATCTCTTTGGGTTGAGTCAACTGTGGCCAATATTGGCCAATAGAATTTGACATACCTGTGGTGGTCTGCGCTCAAATCCTTTCAAGATTCCAGTCCGCCCGCAGTCCGGATTGATCAACGTAGGGTCCCGCATCTGAACCAGCAAAGAGGCCGTCTTTTGTTACGAGGATAGACTGCCATCCGGCGGAGGCGGCACCCAAAATGTCAGTATGAAGTGAATCCCCGCACATCGCTATCCTGTTAAGCTCAACGTTTGGCAAGCTCGCTTCGACCATTTTGTAGACATGGGAGAACGGTTTGCCGAAAAATTCGACATTGGCCAAGGTCACATCCGCGATACGATGTCCAAAGTATCCTGGCTCCAGCGAAAAACCGTCATCCCGCGGAGCGACCAGATCAGCGTTTGCAATACGTATCTCTCGTGGCTTACGGATCAATGCTTGTTCGAGAAGTTCCTGGCGTTCGTCGGTCCAGTCTGCAGTTGATAGAAACAGAAACTTATCAACTGCGTCGTATGCCGCCAGATCATCCTCCAACACAGTGGACTTCTGCGTGATGTCAGAAAGCGCGTCACCCCGCGCAGCGATCACACCCCAGT
>CAJXTP010000003.1 GCA_913061335.1 uncultured Loktanella sp. | reverse complement strand
CCTCTCTATTCGTCGGCAGCGTCAGATGTGTATAAGAGACAGCTCCGAGACATCGGTCATGACGCCTTGAAATGCCTTTGACATATGGTTCAGCGACCGGTCAGTGAAAACAACCGAAAACTCCATCAACCCAGTGGGATCAATCTGCGACATTGGACGTGGCTCCTATTAACAATTGTGGTCAGAATGACCCAGACGCGGATCATTGGCAAAGTCTATTTGTGTATACAATTGGGCGGAAATGAAGAACCACGATCAAATAGGGCCACACAATCGTTCCTCGGACAAAAGCACATTTGCCTCAACATCACCGACCCCCGGCAACGCCATGATCCGGCGGCGCAGAACACGCTCAAAATCTGCAAGATCGCGGGCAACAACACGCAGTCTGTAATCATAAAGCCCAAGCACATGCTCAACGGTTTGCACCTCTGGGATGGCCCCAACCGTGCGTTCAAAATCGTCCAGACTGACGCGGCCTTTGGTCGCCAGCTTAATCCCTAGAAAGACGGTCACGCCAAAGCCCACCTTTTCGGCATCCAGCAACAATTCGCGCCCCGAGATGATCCCTGCATCCTGCAACCGTTTAATCCGGCGCCACATGGCAGGCTGACTTAGCCCCATTTTGCGTGCGAGCTGACTGGCAGTCTGGGTCGCATCGCGCTGCAACTGTCGTAGAATTTCAAAATCTTGATCGTCCAAGGTCATAACGGCAGCACCCGATCCGCCTTCACCGTCGCCACCGTCATCAGCGCCTCAATGTCGGCAATATGCGGCAATGTCAGGATTTGATCACGGTACACCTGCTGATAATGCGGCAAGTCGCGCGTGACCAAAGATAGACGCACATCGACACGCCCAAGGAATGTTTGCAGCTCAATCACTTCGGGCACCAAACGGGCCGCCGCCAGAAAATCATCAAATGCGCGGGCCTGCGTTTTATCCAATGTGACCCGCAAAGACACCTGCACCGCAAAGCCCAGTGCGGCCCAGTTGATCACTGCAACCTGCCCTTTGATGACGCCATCAGTTGTCATGCGGTCCAAGCGGCGCGCCACCTTACCCGCCGTCAAGTGGGTCAGCGCCGCAAGCTCTGGCACAGTTAGGGTCGGATCGGTTTGTAATTGGCGCAATATCGCGCGAGAGGTATCATCAAGCATAAATACATCGATAATCACTAAATCTACACATAACAATCTCCTTCTCGGCATAAATATGTAAAATCTGAACCTCACAACATCCAACACGCTTGATATAAGCATTCACAGAAACCAATATAAAGGACCGCCACCATGCGCGTTTATTACGATCGCGATTGCGATGTGAACCTCATCAAAGACAAAAAAGTAGCCATCCTTGGCTATGGCTCCCAAGGCCACGCCCACGCGCTAAACCTGCGCGACAGCGGTGCGAAAAACCTTGTTGTTGCTCTGCGTGAAGGCTCCCCTTCGCAAGCCAAAGCCGAAGGCGAAGGCCTCAAGGTCATGGGTATTTCCGAAGCAGCGGCTTGGTGTGATGTGATCATGTTCACAATGCCCGACGAACTGCAGGCAGAAACCTACACCAAATATGTTAAAGACCACATCAAGCCAGGCTCTGCGATTGCGTTTGCCCACGGCCTAAACGTCCACTTCGGTTTGATTGAACCAAAAGACGGCATCGACGTGATCATGATGGCGCCTAAAGGCCCAGGTCACACGGTTCGTGGCGAATTCACCAAAGGCGGCGGCGTGCCTTGCCTTGTTGCGGTTCACACTGACGCGACTGGTACAGCCATGGAAACCGGTTTGTCTTATTGCTCGGGCATCGGTGGCGGTCGCTCCGGTATCATTGAGACAAACTTCCGTCAGGAATGCGAAACTGACCTCTTTGGCGAGCAGGCCGTTCTTTGCGGCGGCGTTGTTGAACTGATCCGCATGGGCTTTGAGACACTTGTCGAAGCTGGCTACGAGCCTGAAATGGCCTATTTCGAATGCCTGCACGAAGTGAAACTGATTGTGGACCTGATCTATGAAGGCGGCATTGCCAACATGGACTACTCGATCTCCAACACAGCGGAATACGGCCAGTATGTTTCCGGCCCGCGCATCCTGCCATACGTTGAAACAAAGGCCCGCATGAAAGCGGTTCTTGACGACATTCAGTCTGGTAAATTCGTACGTGACTTCATGCTTGAAAACGCCGTTGGACAGCCAACTATCAAGGCTGCGCGTCGTGCAAACGATGAACACCAGATCGAAAAAGTTGGTGGCAAACTGCGCGACATGATGCCGTGGATTTCCGCAGGCAAAATGGTCGACAAAGCCAAGAACTAAACGCAATTTGCGTAGAATGGATTTTAACCCATCGAGAGAGGGGTGTTCCAATATTGGGACACCCCATTTTATCAAACCTTATCCGCGGGTAAGGTTTTGTTTTTGCTGACAATAAGTTAATTGATTTCAATCGCTACTAAAACGATCTTGTTTTCAATTCTAGTGTCGTTAATATTTCCCTTATATTTCAACTTAAGGAGTAAAAAGTGAACTAAATATTTTTAGCGGTGCCGTTGGCATTTTCATTGGCGGCCTGTGGCGGCAGCAATATCGACAATATAGTCTTGAGCGACCCAATTTCTGATGATGCATTAAGCAATCGTATAGGCGAACTCGCCGATGCCTATGTCGACGACTATGAAAACGGTAACTTCGCGTCGGCTGTACCCACAACGGGTCGCGCAACCATGAGCGGTGCCATTCTTCTTGGTGGTCCAGGTATCGTGGATGGGACTAATTTAGACGCTGCCAATGTGGTGGGTCAGATCGACGTCAGCGTTGATTTTGCCTCAAATGAAGTTGACGGTATCGCATCAGATTTTCGTTTTAATAGCGGGACTGATATTGGAGGCGAGTTGATATTGGAGGCCGATATTTTGCGTGATGGTGAGGCTGGTATCGCGGGAACACTGACCGGGACACTAACCAACGCCGCCGATGAGCCATTCGCCTTGGAGTATGATATCTATGGCAACTTCATGGGTGCTGGCGCAAGTGGTCTCGTCGCAGGTGGTACTGGGATCGAGACGTATTTGGGTAACGTTTACGACGCAGGCGTTGTATTCGCAGCAGACTAGCCGATGCGCGGCTGACGTGTTGGCAGGCAAGGAAACCTTTGCCTGCCAAGCCCCTGCATGGACAGTCCCGCCGCCTCATGATCAAACCAAACCATGCAAACACCTACACTCACAAACTGGCTGTCGATCCTTGCACTTGGGGTGATCTGGGGCGGCACATTTATGGTCGTGTCAATCGCACTGCAAGGCTACGGCCCGCTCACCGTTGCCTGCGCACGCACCACATTGGGTGCAGCGGCGTTGTTGATGCTCATGCGCGCACTCAATCGCCCTTTGCCCGACTTCAACGGACGGATGTGGAAATACCTTATCGTCATCGGCCTACTGAACACGGCGTTGCCGTTCGCGCTTCTTAGTTGGGGGCAACAATATGTGCCGTCCGCGTTTGCCGGCATTTCAATGGCCGCCCTGCCGCTTTTCGTTTTGCCATTGGCGCATGTATTCACCGACGAAAAGTTGAGCACACGAAACCTGGTCGGCGTAACTTTGGGCTTTGTCGGCGCAGTGGTGCTTATCGGGCCATCAATCTTGCGCATCGGATCAGGCTGGGAGCCATTGGGCCAAATAGCCTGCATCGCAGCCGCCTTATCTTACGCAATCTCAAGCATCATGACGCGCCGCTGTCCGCCCATTGACCCTATTACCATGGCCGCATTATTGCTGGTGGTGGGTGCAATTGCCCTGATCCCCGCCATGTTAATCGTGGAAGGCGTACCAACCGTGACTGATCGCACCAGCACAATCGCAATCATCTTTCTTGGGATCGTGCCGACTGCGCTCGCGGCGCTATTGCGGGTTTATACAATCAGATCAGCGGGCGCGGTTTTCCTCACCCTCGTGAACTATCAAGTCCCCGTTTGGTCGATGATATTTGGCGCATGGATTTTAGCGGAAATCCTACCGCTGCGGTTCTTCATCGCATTGGGCCTAATCATGATCGGTCTAATTATCAGCCAATGGTCGAGCCTGCGAACACTTGCCAGACAAGCGTTTTCGCGCAACTAACACCGAAAATTTCAAATCAAACTGCGGCTTCAACTTCCGAAACAATACCGTCCACAACTTGGGCCAACAGATCAGCATCTTCGCATTCGGCCATAACACGCACCAGTGGCTCAGTGCCCGACTTGCGGATCAACAACCGGCCTTTGCCAATCAACTTTGCCTCGGCGTCTGCGATCACGGCTTTGACTTTGTTAGCCTGCAATGGCGTCTGACCAACCCCGTAACGAACATTTTTCAACAGCTGCGGCACGGTTTCAAAGCTGCGGGTCAACCCGCTGGCCTTTTCACCGGTCTCAATCATCGCAGCCAAAAACTGCAGGCCCGCCAGCAAGCCATCGCCCGTTGTGGCATAATCAGTCATGACAATATGCCCCGACTGTTCGCCACCAAGGTTAAATCCACCCGCGCGCATCGCTTCAACCACATAGCGGTCGCCGACATCAGTGCGCAGCAATGTCAGCCCCTGCGACTCCATATGACGTTCGAGGCCAAGGTTTGACATCACAGTGGCAACCAAAGTCCCGCCATTCAGCTTACCTGTCTCAGCCCAACGCCTTGCAAACAGCGCCATGATCTGGTCGCCATCTGCAACTTGGCCCGTTTCGTCCAAAATCATGACACGGTCCGCGTCGCCATCAAGGCAAATGCCAACGTCGGCACCATGCGATATAATCGTCTCGGCGGCCGACATAGGCGACGTCGACCCACAGCCTTCGTTGATGTTAAACCCATCCGGCGTCACCCCGACAGGAATGACCGTCGCACCAAGTTCCCACAACACTTCTGGGGCAACTTTGTAGCCAGCGCCATTGGCGCAATCGATCACAACCTTTAGGCCGTCGAGCCGCATTCCATGCGGGAATGTTGCTTTGACCCGCTCCGCATAGCGGAATCGCCCGTCATCAATCCGTTTTGCGCGGCCAATGTTGTTGGCCTGAGCAGGCTCAATCACACCCGCCACCAAGTCTTCGATTTCGGCTTCGGCTTCATCCGACAGCTTAAACCCGTCAGGTCCAAAGAACTTTATCCCATTGTCATGATGCGGGTTGTGACTTGCTGAAATCATAATGCCTACATCCGCGCGCATCGATGTCGTCAGCAGCCCCACCGCAGGAGTCGGAACTGGGCCAAGCAGCAGCACATTCATGCCCGTGCTCGTCAGACCAGCCGTCAGCGCATTTTCAAACATATACCCCGATAGGCGTGTATCTTTGCCAATCACAACACGGTGGCCATTTGATCCGTCGTTGCGGAAATAACGACCCGCAGCAGCACCAATTTTCAACGCCATCTCGGCGGTCATCGGATGAATATTGGCCTTGCCGCGCACACCGTCGGTGCCAAATAACTTGCGTGTCATGTGTCGGTCACTTTCGTCGTCATTGCCAAGGCCAGCCTGATCGCCTGCTTTGTCTCGAGTGTATCGTGGACCCGCAACAATTGCACCCCTGCCGCGACACCGTGCAACGCAACTGCAACCGAGCCTGCCATCCGGTCGCGCGCCTCGATCGCATGTCCAATCGTGCCAATAAACCGCTTGCGCGATGCCCCCAACAAGATCGGACAACCAAGCCCGTGGAACAGCGACAATCCGCGCATCAAGGTTAAGTTGTGTTCCAGAGTTTTCCCGAATCCAATACCCGGATCCACGACGATCAAATCGCGCGCGATGCCTAACGCCTCGGCCTCAGCAACCCGCGCGGCTAAAAAATCGTAAACATCCAGCAGAACGTTGTCATATGTAGGTGCGTCCTGCATCGTCGCCGGATCACCCTGTGCATGCATAAGACAGATCGGCGCGCCGGCCTCAGCTGCTACAGACCCGATTGCAGCATCATAGGTCATTGCGGCCACATCATTGACCAACGACGCACCAGCATTCAGTGCCGCTTGGGCCACCTCGGCCTTGCGCGTATCGATTGAAATGGGCACATCACTTTGCGTGCGAATTGCGGCAATAACAGGGACTGCCCGCGCAATTTCATCCGCATTACCCACGACTTTGGCTCCGGGGCGCGTGCTCTCACCGCCAATATCAAGCATATCGGCACCCGCTTGCACCATTGCCAGCGCATGGGACACTGCAACATCGGGGTTTTCAAAAAGACCGCCATCCGAAAAACTATCTGGGGTAACATTCAAAATAGCCATGATGCGTGGCTGATCCATTGTCAGGCCAGCGATCGGTGCGCGCGGTCGGGTCATACGGCGCAACACGTCCGCAGGTACGTCCGTGGCGGCAACAAACTGCGGGGCCGTACCACGACGGAGCACCGCGACACGGTCGAACCAGCACCAGCCGAGTGAAACTGCATCAAATGACCGTGGTCCGGTGCTGTGCAATATCGGCTGATAATATACTTTGCTCATAACAGCGCGGGCTGGTCCACAGGGATAGCTATCACAGGCATTTCTGCGTCAGGGGCATCAGCCCCAATAACAAACAGCTCTTTGGCTTGGATTTCGGACGCGAACCACACCGCCAAAGCCAACGCATCGCGTGGATTTGTTGATGGGCCGTCAACCGCATCGAGCACAATTTTTGACGGTGCCCAGACGCAAATCTGTCCGTTCTTCATCGCCCAATCCAGCTCGGTACGGGTTTCAACAACCTTGCAGCGCAAGTCAGTTGCGGCCAACACCCACGCGTTTTGTTCAATCGCCAGCAAATCAATCCGGCGTTGCGTCATCGCATGTCCGGTTTGTGGGGCCGCGAGGTCCGCGGCACCCGCGCAAATAATCAGCGGCGCGTCACGACCTGCAAGTGCATCAATCCAGCCTTTCAAATACGGCGACGCGATCGCGTCGTTCGTCAGGAAAAGAACTCTTGGATGCGGCGCCTCTTGATGTGTTTGCCCAGCATGCGACACGCCATCACGAGAACGCACGATCTCGACGCCCAATGCAAACGGCCCACGATCCAGCTTTTCGATACGCACAAAGACTCGCTCCGCTTGCGGCTCAACCAAAATACGCTCGGCAACGCGCGCCGCGAGAGTTTCTAACAGGTTGATCCGCTCGGCTTCAAGCTCGATCCCAATGGCCTCGATCACGCGGTCATAGGACAGGATACGATCAACGTCATCATCGATCGGGCCGGTGATCGGGGCGACTTCAACGACAATATTGAATTTGACCCGTTGCAGGGTGCCGCGTTCCAGCTGAAACGCCCCAATCTCCACTTCGACAGTATAGTCGCGCAGGGAAATACGGTCGCATGGCGTCGTCTCACTTGCCTCGGCGCGCGCGCTAGGGTGCGCAAACGCAAGGCGGATATCATCAGTCATATTTATTCGTCCCAAAAGAGCCTTTCCGGCATACTAGCCGGACAGGGTCCTTGCAAGACCCACAAAGACGCCATTGCGACTTGCAAGCACGACTTTAGTTGGATGCGGTCCGTGTTGGCTGTCGGTAGAAATGGTGGACACCGATGGTTGCCGTGCGCGGGAAACGGCTTGCCCAAGACGGGTTTACAGCCTTGGTGTGATAATGCGTCGCCCCGCTTGTCAAAGGGCGCTCTGCCCCATCGACAAGAAATTTAGCCACTTTTCCGACCCGTATAAAGGCGGCCGGCTCAGAGACGATTTCAGCTTTGCCGTCGCATGTATATGTAAACTGACAGCCAAATTTGCGGCCTGTGCCCTGATGAATCACGCCACAAACCGAATTTGGGTAACGGCTGCTGTCGACGCGGTTCATAATAACTTCTGCCACAGCAAACATGCCTTTGACGCTTTCGCCGCGCGCTTCAAAATACAGCGCCTCAGACAAACATCGCCATGCTGGGCCACCCGTCGCTGTGGGAAGCGCGGCCAAAAATGCGCGGTCATATGTCAGGCCCGCTGGTGATGTCTGGACTTGGCGCTCGGATACGGGTGGCAATGTGCTCAATGCCGTCATCCGCGCAGCAGGAACAACCGAAAGCGATTGACGCTCCTGTCCGAGCAGTGCTTCAAGCCTGCTCGTGATCATTTGATCCGCGTGTAAAGGTGCCGTGAAAGTCAGCAAAACAGCTGCCGTCTTTAAAACAGTCCCAAGGCGATTACGCATTTTCACGTATCCATGCATCGCGCAGAAAGCCCCACGCAGGCGCGGCACCTTTAGGCGAAACAGATCAATCCGTCTACCCTAGCGGCTGCGACAAACGCAAATGTGATATAATTAGCTAAGGCTGCATTTTGTCCGCAATGGCCAATTGCGCCGCAGATAGTCTGGCCGCCGGCACACGAAACGGCGAACAAGACACATAGTCAAAACCTTGCTTACGGCAAAATGCAATGGCCGTCCGGCTACCGCCATGTTCGCCGCAAAGCGACAACACCACATCAGGCCGGCCTTTACGTCCGCGCTCTGCGCCAATCGACAACAACTCGCCCACACCTTCAACGTCAAGCGTGTGAAAAGGATCCTCTTCATATACGCCTTGTTGCACATAAGCGGACATGAACCGCCCGGCATCATCACGCGAAAGCCCATAGGTCATTTGGGTCAAATCATTGGTCCCAAACGATAAGAATGCAGCGTGCTGCGCAATATCCTCGGCCCGCAGCGCGGCACGTGGCGTTTCCACCATAACACCTAACCGGTAGGCGAAATCCACGTTAAGTTCTGCACGCACGGCTGCAGCGATGGCATCTATCTGCGATTTGACCAATTCAACTTCACGCATCGCACTGACCAACGGGATCATAATTTCAACGACAAACGGGTCATCCGCAAGCGCGAACTCCGCCGTAGCTTCAAAGATCGCGCGCGCTTGCATTTCGTAAATTTCGGGCAGCGTAATACCCAAACGGACGCCACGCATCCCCAACATCGGGTTATATTCAGACAGCGCGGCCACACGATCGGCCACATCGCTGACTGGCAAGGCCAATTGTTCCGCCAAGTCCCGCAGGCCCGCTTTGCCTGACGGTAAAAATTCGTGCAAGGGCGGATCAAACAGGCGAATACACACGGGTTGACCCTGCATAATCCGAAACAGCTCGGTGAAATCATCGCGCTGCATTGGGAGCAAGCGGTCAAGCACAGCACGTCGATCGTCGCCATTGTTGGCAAAAATCATCTCGCGCATAACGCCAAGACGATCCCCTTCAAAGAACATATGTTCCGTCCGGCACAGCCCAATCCCCTGCGCCTTAAAGTTACGCGCAGTTTTCGCATCGGCGGGCGTATCTGCATTCGCACGGACGCCAATATCGCGGAACTGATCGGCCCAGTCCAACAGCGTTTGGAACGCCTCATCCAACGAGGCTTCAAGCATTGCGGGCGCACCGGCCAGAATTTCGCCCGTCGTACCGTCCACTGTGATCAAATCACCGACCGCAAAACGGCGGCCGTCTGGGGACACGATCATCTGTGCTTTACGGTCAATCACCAAGTCGAACGCGCCGACAACACACGGCAGACCAAGGCCGCGACCAATCACCGCCGCGTGGCTCGTGACACCGCCGCGCATAGTCAAAACTGCCGCAGCGGCATGCATGCCACGAATATCTTCAGGCGTTGTTTCACGCCGGACCAACACGCAGGGTTCGCGGCGCGCTGCACTTGCTTGGGCTTCATTGGCAGTCAATACTATTCGGCCAGTGGCCGCACCCGGACTGGCTGCAATTCCGCTGACAATCCGGTCACGCGGGGCGCTTGGGTCTATCTGGCGGTGCAGCAGTTCGGACAGTGTTGCAGGTTCAATCCGCATCACGGCCTCTTCGCGCGGGATAATATTATCGACAGCCAATGCCACCGCGATCTGCACAGAGGCCCGCGATGAGCGCTGCACACGGACGGCATCAAGGACACGCAAGCGGCTGTTCTCAATAGTGAATTCCACCTGCATCTCTTCGCGCAGCTTGCGACGGCACACATCACCAAGCGCAATCAACTGGCTAAATACATCTGGACACAGCTCTTCCAGCGACGCACCGCGGTCATCCTTGGTCAGATAAATCGCACCGTCTGCATTGCCCAAGGCATCGCGCCCTTGGCTTTGCCCCAAATACCGGCCAGTGACCTGCGGCAACCCTGTTGTGTGGTTGATATATTGAATGACGCCAGAGCCACTTTCACCTTGCCCCACACCGAGAGCCATTGCCTGCACTACAAGGCCCAATCCGGCATCCGCGGGCGCGCCTTTGGCTTGGCGCAGCAGGCGGGCAGTGGTACCATCCCATGCGCGCGCCATCGACCGTAATACTTCGGCTAGTTGCACGGCGGGGTCCTGCGGAAACGGCTCGTCTGTCTCGAATTCATAGGCTTCCAACATACGCGCAAGCGTGATGCGGTCGGCATTGTCGGGAATATCAAACGCATCGGGATCAAGCCGCGACACATGCACAGCAAATGAGCGCACAAACCGCAGGTAAAGCGCAGTCGCGGCAGCCTCACCCAGATCATCGACCATAATCGCGTGGCGCACGTCATTCATACCGACGTTCAAAATGGCACTTGGGCCGCCCCAATCGGGCCCTTGGCTTGACGGGCGCACAGACAACAACGGGTTTTCACCAAATGGCACGATCAACGCATCCATGTCGGGCATCTGGCCAATCGCAATATCGTGCACCGCTTTGAACGACAACGCGACTGTCAGCGGCACAGGCATGTCCAAACGCACAAGGCGTTGCAGGCATTTTGCGCGACCACCATGCACATCCGGCGCCATTGCAGCGGTCGGCGTGATCAACGTGATCGGTTCAAAGATTTTCTCATTCTGCACTGCAGCACCATCCTTTGTGTAGGCGCAGCATAGGGAGCGATCCCCAAGGCGTCAAAAAAACTTCGCCTATGCAGTCCTAGCCTTCAATACGTGTCAGATCAGCCACGCCGAGGCATGTTTTTCTGATGCGTGACAACAGGTTAAGCCGATTACGCCGCACCACCTGTTGGTCCGCGTTGACCTGCACATCCGTAAAGAATGCGTCAATTGGTCCACGCAGTGCAGCCATTGCGGTCATTGCTGTGCCAAAGTCTTGGGCCACCATCGCAGGGGCGATCACTGTTTCGGCTGCATCAAGTGCGGTGAACAAGCTGCGTTCGCTGTCATGCTGTGCGTGTTTGATGTCCGCGCCATAGGAATATTCGACGCCGTCTTTGGCTTCTTCCTTGGTCAGGATGTTGTTGGCGCGCTTGAACCCTTGGATCAGGTTTTCACCGTCATCCGTGGCCAATGTCGCCGCCAGCGCCTTAGCGCGTTTGACCAACAACGTCAGATCATCCGACCCCTCCATCGCGACGCAGGCGTCGATGATGTCATGGCGGATGCCTTGGTCTTTGAGGTAAACCTTGAGGCGGTCGTGGAAGAAGGAGAGTAGATCTGCTTTGGCCCAAACGCCAGAAGGAATCCGATATCCGTTTCGAATTTTTAAATTGAAGGGTTCGCCGAAGGTCAGCGGGAGTTCGAACTTCAAACTCTTTTGTTTATCACTGGTTAAAAACTCAAAACTATGGGGACCACCTTCTTGACTGTCCGACAAGAGATCAATTTCACAGATCGGACGCATTATACGCTCATATGCCCAAGCGATTAAAAACGACATGTTGACTGGAAGCTGATTATCCAAAATCAACCGAATAACACCGAGCGCCGCACGGCGCAGCGCAAACGGGTCTTTTGACCCTGTTGGCTTCTCGTCAATCGCCCAGAACCCTGTCAGCGTGTCGAGCTTATCTGCCAGCGCCACAGCCACAGATACGGGCGCGGTTGGCACGTCATCTGACGGGCCGAGCGGCGAGTAATGTTCTTGCGCGGCGGCGGCGATGGCATCGGACAATCCAGCTTTGGATGCATACTTCCGCCCCATAAGCCCTTGAAGTTCGGGGAATTCATAGACCATCTCTGATGACAGATCGGCCTTAGCAACGCGCGCGGCCTCAGCCACTTCAGCCACATCGGCACCGACCAGCGGTGCTATCTCGCTTGCCAGCGCAATGATCCGGTCAATCCGGTCTTTCTGTGTGCCCAGCTTATTGTGGAACGTCACGTTGGACAGGCTATCAAGCCACGGCCCCATGCCCGCATTCGCCACCCGCAGATCGTTTTCCCAAAAGAATTTCGCATCCGACAGGCGCGCAAACAGCACCTTTTGGTTGCCCTTCAGGATCGTCGCGCCGTTATCCGCCGTCACAGTATTGGCGACGGTGACAAAGCGTTCGATCTGGCCGGTCTTGGCATTGCGCACGGAAAAGAATTTCTGATGCTCTTTCATCGACGTCTGCAAAACTTCGTCGGGTAATTCATAAAACGTTGGGTCGATCTGACCCAGCAGGACAACAGGCCATTCAACCAGCCCTGCGACCTCGGCCAGCAGGCCGCGATCCTCGACAACCTCAAGACCCAGCGCAAACGCCTGATTGGTCGCGTCGTTCCAGATCATATCTGCGCGTTCATCCGCGCGCAGCATGACATGGGCGCGTTTCAGCTTGGCCTCATAGTCTTCGAAATTCGTGACCGTAAACACGTCAGGGCTTAGGAACCGGTGCCCACGGGTCGTGTTCCCTGACACGATTCCGTCGATATCCAGCGGCACAACTTCGGCGCCCGCCTCATCGGTCAGAATGCACAGAACCGAATGCAACGGACGGACCCATTTCAAGGTGCCAGTCCCCCAGCGCATGGATTTCGGCCATGGGAAATTGCGGATCGCTTTTTCAAGCACCTCTGCAATCACATCAGCAGCCATCCGGCCAGGTTTTTGGATCACAGCGAAATACACCTGACCCTTTTTGTCGTCGCGGATTTCCAGATCGTCACGGGTCACGCCTGCGCCGCGCAAAAACCCGTCAATCGCCTGATCGGGCGCACCAACCTTGGGGCCTTTGCGTTCTTCGCGCACAGGTTTGCTTTCAGCCAGCAAATCTTCGACCGATAGTGTCAAACGGCGCGGCGTGGAAAACACGGCAGCGGATTTATAAGTCAAACCTGCCTCGACCAGCCCGTCAGTGACCAGCTTTTGCAGATCAGACGCCGCCCTGCCCTGCATACGCGCCGGAATTTCCTCGGAGAAAAGTTCAATCAGAAGATCAGGCATTATTGCAGTCTTTCAGGAGCTGGAGGGCATTCAAACGGCACAGGGTTGCCGTCAAAGACGACCTCGCCGCAGAAATTGATCTGGTGCCACGAAAACGCGCGGCCATCGGGGTACACGGCGATAACGCGGTCGATGCCGTATTGGATATTTTCTTGGCCCATAAAGCCGATTGCGCTGCCCGTGGACAGATCTTCGCCAATTTGGGCGGCGTCAAAGCAGTCAAACCAACCGGGCGCAACGCGGGGTTCCGCGTCGTCGGACATTACATAGGTTTCGGTCAATAAGGCCTGAGACAGACTGGTGGTGAAACAAGACCGGAACCGCAGCGGGCTGCTGTCGCTGTCGATCGCCTTTAGGTTTTCGAACAAAATACCCTCGGGTTCACCAGTTGCAATCGACACCATCTGCACGTCTTCAATCTGCGCCGATACATCGTCGTAATAGGCGTAAACTTGTAAATAATACATCACTGCCCCTGCGATGATTGCGATCACAAAAAGCCCAACAATCGCAATGCGGCCAATCATGCGACAAATCCTCCAGCAGTGGTCTGCACAAATGCATCCGCGCAGGCTTTGGACAATGTCCGCACACGTCCAATATAAGCTTGGCGTTCGGTGACCGAAATCACACCGCGCGCGTCAAGCAAGTTAAACACATGGCTGGCCTTGATGCATTGGTCATACGCCGGATGGGCCATGATGATGCGGCGACCGGTCTTTGGGTCATCCGCAGGCATCGCCAAAATGCGTCCACACTCGGCCTCTGCATCCTTAAAGTGCTGCAACAACGTATCGGTGTCAGCCACGTCAAAGTTCCAACGCGCGTATTCCTGTTCGGTCTGCAAAAACACATCGCCGTAGGTCATCGCGGTGGCCGCGTCTGGGTCGTTAAACGGCATGTCCATCACATGGTCGCATTCAAGCACATACATCGCGAGGCGTTCCAAACCGTAGGTCAGTTCGCCCGATACAGGCTTGCAGTCATGGCCGCCGACCTGCTGAAAGTAAGTGAACTGGCTGACTTCCATGCCGTCACACCAAACTTCCCAGCCGAGGCCCCAAGCGCCCAATGTCGGGCTTTCCCAGTCGTCTTCGACAAAGCGCAGATCGTGCATCGACGCATCAATCCCGATTGCCTCTAGCGACCCAAGGTAAAGCGCCTGCAATTCCGGAGGGCTCGGTTTAATGATCACCTGAAACTGGTAATAGTGCTGCAGGCGGTTCGGGTTCTCACCGTAGCGCCCATCGGTTGGCCTGCGGGATGGCTGCACATAGGCCGCAGCCCACGGCTTATTGCCAAGCGCACGCAAGGTTGTGGCGGGGTGAAATGTCCCTGCGCCGACTTCCATGTCGTAGGGCTGTAGAATGGCACAGCCGTTGGCCGACCAATAATTCTGGAGCCGTAGGATGATTTCCTGAAAACTGCGTGGTTTATCGGTCATCTTTGCCCTCTTTGACTGGTTGATCACGTCATACGCAGATGGACCCACAGGGTCAATTAGAACACGGCTGCTTAATTCTTCGTCCCGTCGGTATTTTCGGGGCTGCACTTTGGCGGATCTCTGTTAGCTACGGCGGCAATCCGCATATGCGGGATTGGTATTCCAGATTTTGAGGCGTCATGATGTTGCGGTCATTTATTGCATTTATTTTTCTTGGCCTTTGGCCAATGGCCACTTTGGCACAGGACGTATCTTACGTTCAGGTAGAGGCGCACCCGACGCTTACCTCTGCGCAAGCGCGCGCAAGGTTCTATGCTGGACAGTTGGACAACGTAAACGGATTTTCCCTCGGCGGCGGTTGGTACGGCGTCGTTCTCGGGCCATATGCACCCAATGATGCGAACACGTTGCTACGCCAAATGCGCCGTGACAGGGCAATCCCCAACGACAGCTTTATCGTCTCAGGCAGTCGCCTTCGGCAACAGTTTTGGCCTGTCGGGGTTGGAGCGCAAACGACTGCGCAGCCGTTACCAGACGCAACGGCGCCAGACGTTGAAACTGTCACATCAGTCGATGTTGCGCCACTGGTACAGGTTATTGAACCCGTCGTCGCGATCCCCACCGAAACCCGCAGGCAAGCGCAGGCATCGGAAAAACTGCTAGACCGTGATCAACGCAAAGACCTTCAAACAGCACTAAAGTGGGCCGGTTTTTATACGTCTGCTATCGATGGAGCCTATGGGCGCGGCACACGTGCATCGATGCGTGCGTGGCAAAACGCCAATAACGCGGATCCAACAGGCGTCCTGACAACCACGCAGAGGGCTACGTTGCTCGCGTCCTACAATGCCGTGCTCGATGGCATGGACCTAACGTTGTTCCGCGATGACGCATCTGGCATTGAAATGCTGGTTCCAACAGGCGTTGTTGCGTTTACCGAATATGAACCCCCGTTCGTGCGGTTTGACCCCAAAGGTGATCTGGACGCCAGTGTCCTGCTTATCTCGCAAGACGGCGATCAGAACCGCTTGTTTGGTCTGTATGAAATTTTGCAAACCCTCGCGATTGTCCCTCATGAAGGTCCGCGCGCGCGCAATAATCGGTCATTCGAGCTGGAAGGCATCGACAATGACATTCACTCCTACACCTATGCCAAGCTCGACAATGGCACGATCAAGGGCTTTAGCCTGATTTGGCCGGCCAGTGACGACGAACGCCGTCGCCGTGTATTGGCCGAGATGAAGGCCAGCTTTGTGGTTTTGGACGGCACGTTGGACCCGTCGCTGGCAGCCCCGACCGAAGATCAAGCCATCGATCAAGTTGCCGGCTTGGCCGTACGCAAACCCAAGCTGTCGCGATCGGGCTTTTTCATCAATGACGCAGGTGCAGTGCTGACCACGGCAGAGGCTGTTGGATCATGCGACCGAATTTCTCTGAATAGTGAACATGAAGCGCAAGTTGTGCACTTGGACGAAGCGCTAGGGTTAGCAGTTTTGCAGCCTGACGTTGTTTTGTCGCCCCTTGATGTTGTCATGTTCCAGACCGGCGTTCCGCGCTTACAGGCCAGCGTGGCTGTCGCAGGTTTCCCCTATGGCGGCGTTCTTGTGGCACCGTCGCTGACGTTTGGTCGTTTGGCCGACATGCGCGGCTTAAACGGCGAAGAAACCATCAAGCGGTTGGCTCTGACCGCGCAATCCGGCGATGCGGGCGGCCCTGTGTTTGACAACGCTGGGTCCGTGCTGGGCATGCTGTTGCCGCGCGAAGTTAGCGGCGGGCAAGTGTTACCCCCAGAAGTCAGCTTTTCCGTCGATAGCGACGAGATTTTGGCATCTTTGATCACGGCTGGGATCGCGGTGCGGACCACAGCCGCGGTGGCGTTTGTGCCGCCAGAGACACTGACACTACGGGCCGCCGACAACACCGTATTGGTCAGCTGCTGGTAACAGGATGGGTTAAAACCCATCCTACACATTTAACTGATGTCAGACGTCACATGGATGACTGTTGGCCCATCCGCCCCAAGCGCCTTGGTCACGGCTGCTTTTAGGTCCGCGAGCGATTTGGGCGCAGCCGTGGCACATCCATAAGCCTCTGCCAGTTTCACAAAATCCGGATTCTTTTGAATGACCGCATTTGGTGCGATCTGTGCGCGGATCATGCCGTCTTCGATTTCGCCCAGTTTGCCGTTGTCCCAAATGATGATCGGCAGGCACAGGTTCAGTTCAACCGCCACCATCAGTTCCTGCAGCGTGTACTGGAAACCATAATCCCCCGCGATGGCCACAACAGGTTGATCCCCTGCCCCGATTTTGCCGCCAATCGCCGCAGGCAGCGCATAGCCCAGCGTCCCAAAGCCGCAAGGGTGGTGCCAAAGGCCTGATTGCTCCAGTGGCCAAACTTCTTTGGCCGCATAGGCAAATTGGGTCATGTCAGAATAAATTAACGTATCCACTGGCAACGCCTCGCGCAGTGCATCGGCCACCGGCAGGATGCCAACACGTTCTGCCTCAACTTCGGACCGCCATTTGGCCCGTGCTTTGGTCACCTCTGCCGCCGTCCAATCGGTATCGAGCGGCGCATCAAGCAGGTCTGACAATTGATCCAGCACAGCAAAGCAATCCGCCAGAATCACATAGTCGGCGCCGTGGCGATCGCACAACACCTCTGGATCGATATCAACGCGCACTAAGCGTGCGGTGTGCCCCAAGCTATCGCGCCACAGATCAACCTCTGACAGTTCCGACCCCAAGGCGATTACTAAATCGGCGCTGGCGATCACATCGACGCTTGAGGGCCGAGCAAGGGGGGAGCCAAAGTGCAGCGGATCGCTGGACGGTATGATACCGCGCCCTGCATATGTCGAAAGGCTCGCAGCCCCCAAATTGGCCATAACAGCGCCTGCAAAGTCCAGATGCACGGCCCCACCGCCAAAGATGAATAGCGGTCTGCGCGCCTCGCGGATCATATCGGCCAAAGCGGCGACCTGCCCGTCAACTGGATCTGGCAGGCTGACAACAGCCTGAGGCATCTTCGGTGCGGCGTCGGCATTGCCTTGCAACAGTCCAATGGGAAAGGTGATGTGCTTGGGGCGTTTGCGCTGCGCATCAAATTCAAACAGCGCGCGGTCAATCAGCGTATATGCAGCCGAAACGGTACGGGCTGTCGCAGACCAATCGCAAACCGTTGCAGCGGCGGCTTCTTGGTCTTTCATCTGGTGCAATTGGCCGCGCGTGCCTTCGGTTTCATCGAGACATGATGACAACACCAGCAGCGGCACACTGTCGGAATAGGCTTGACCCATCGGGGTCATAATGTTGCAAACCCCCGGCCCCGTGATGACATAAGCCACCCCCGGCTTGCCTGTGGCCCGCGCATAGCCATCGGCCATAAAACCCGCACCCTGTTCGTGGCGCGCAAGTACATGGGTCAACCCTGCCTCTTCGATTCCACGGTACATTTCTTGGTTATGTACCCCCGGAATGCCAAAGATCACATCGACACCGCGATCCTTAAGCATGTGGGAAATTTGGGCACCGAGGGGGCGTTGGGTCATTTATGATCTCCAGAAAGATACGGTTAGAATGGTCAGAACAGCCATGATTTCAAGGCGGCCAAAGAACATCGCCACGGATAAAATCCACTTCGCAGTGTCATTAAGCCCAGAGAAATTGCCTGACGGACCGATCTCTGTTCCCAGACCGGGGCCAATGTTTGCAATTGCGGATGCAGCACCTGATACAGACGTGATAAAATCTAATCCGGTCAGCCCAAGCAACGTCGCCACAATGCCAAGCGCCAGCACAAAGGCCACAAAGAACGCCATGACCGAATTGAGAACATCTTCAGACACTGGGCGCCCGTCGTAGCGCGGCTCGAATATGCCATGCGGCGAGTGGATTTGCCGAATTTGGCTTTTGATCGACGCGACAAGCAACTGGTACCGGAACACTTTAACTGAACAGGCCGTTGATCCCGCGCAACCGCCAATCAGGCCGATGAAAAAGAACATCACAACCGGAAACGTGCCCCATGTCATGTAGTCAGCGTTCGAATATCCGGTGCCAGATATGATCGATGTGACGTTGAACAATGCTTCGCGGAACGCCGTTTCAGTGATGATCCCGTCGCGGCCCCAAATCCATGCGGAAATAAGCAAGACACAGGTGCTGACGATCATGAAAAACACGCGAATTTGACTGTCGCGGTACATCGGCACGGCGGTCCCTGCGAGTAGCTGAACGTAGCGCACAAACGGCAATGCCGCTAAAATCATGAACACCACAGCAGTATAATGAACCGCCATGCCGTAGTTGCCAAACGATGCATCAGAATTGGCCATGCCCCCCGTCGACACCGTCGTCATTGCGTGGGTCATGGCATCAAATCCGGTCATGCCAAACGCAGAATAGGCCAATGCGCAGGTGATGGTTAGCGACACATAAATTACCGCAATCCTGCTGGCAATTTCACCTGCGCGGGGCAAGATTTTGCCGCCAGTGTCAAACCCCTCGGTGCGGAAAATTTGCATGCCGCCGACCCGCAGTTCCGGCAAAAACACCATCGCAACCACAATAATACCAACGCCGCCAAGCCATTGCAGGATGCCGCGCCACAGCTTGAGCCCTTCAGGCAATGCCTCTAGCCCGCTGAAAACAGTTGATCCTGTCGTCGTCAGCCCTGACATCGCCTCAAAGAATGCATCGGTGAAATCTGCGTTCGTGGCCCCGATAACAAACGGGATCGCGCCAAACACTGGTAGTGTCAGCCAAACAAGCGAGGTTAGCAAAAACGTCTGCCGCAGCGTTAGGCCCGCCGTGACTCCGTTTGCACAGGCCCCGGCCAGCAAACCACCCGTCAGGATCGTGATAATCGCGCTTTCCATGAACACTGGCCAATGGCCGTTACCAGCCTGCAGATCAGCGGCCAAAGGCGCCAGCATGGTGATCCCAAGCGACGCCACAAGCAGTCCGATAACATATCCCACTGGGCGTAAATCAAGCATGCGTCAGGGGTGGCCCGCCATTGCATCCATGTCAAGGATCGACGTGCGCCTATCCCGTATGGAACAGCGTCTGGAACATGCGCGGATCAATCGATGCGGCGTTAAAAGTCGCGCCTTCGGTCAGGATCGACACAGCATCATGGCTGTGCAGGCTTTCTTGATGGCTGGCAACAATACGGAAATCACCGACGCGCGGATCTTTTAGCAGTTGTTCACAAAACAGCCGTGCTGCGTCTTCGACAAAGATCGGGTTGGCGGCGTTGAGTTCGGCAAACGCCTGCTCATCTTCGCGTTTCACCATGACTTGGGTTTCGGTAGGCACGGCGGCGCGGGCCATATCTATCACATCCTCAAACCACAAAATCGGCTGATCGGCTTCAACCACCAACGACATGCGCGCCACGGACCGTTGGCTGTGCGGCGTCGCAAGCTGGCCACGGAATTGGCGGGCATGTTCGGACAATTCCAGCGAACACGGGCATGTGCTTGAATATACGTAATCCAGATGCACAATTTTGCGGCGCACACCGTCGACTTCAATCAGCTCCAGCGCGATGTCGTAATATTGATAGCCCGACAGGCCAGACCGCAGGCTATTGACCTTCATCGGAAATGAAAACCGCATCTGAATGCGCGCGTCAAAGCTTTCGAGGTCGGATTTATAGGCATCCAACGCGCGTTCAATCACTTCAAAGCTGAACGTCTCTTCGGCATGCTTATAAAACGTACGCATAATGCGGGACATGTTGATGCCCTTTTTCTCGGCCTCAAGACTGACCGATCCAGTGACCGAGGTCTCGAGCGTCAGATCACCACCATCACGGGTATGAAACCGGATCGGCAGGCGAAAATTGCTGATACCAACATGCTGAATTTGCTGTTTGGTGCCACGGATCAGGCTGCTTGGGCCGTTCTGCAGGTCGGGCATCGTCGCCTTATAGGCATCATCAACTTCAAATGCGTCGGGGTATGCGCGGGCTAATGCAGGGTAATTGCTGACCTCTTGCCCTGGGATCAGACGGCTAACCAACGGGTCAAGCGTCGACACCTCTTCTGGTGTGACATCAATCGCCCAGCGGCGCAGCAACGCCAAAGCGGCCTCGGCTTCTTGGCGGGTTGGCTCACGGTCAAAATCAGTATCATGAACGTTCATATCTTTGGCCCCGTCTGGTGCATCGTCCCCACTTACATGGGGTGCCGCGTCGGAACTTCCATTATTCTCGTGATAGAGTCGTGACAATGTGGCCCGTAAATCAGTCATAACGCGGTCTCCTTGCGGACAACATACCAGATCAGCCAGCGCAGGGTGTGGTGAAAAACGCCACAACCTGCGTCATATCCGCAATCAGATCGCGTTAAGTGCCTGTTTCAGGTCAGCGATCAGATCAACAGGGTCCTCTAATCCGACCGAAAGACGCACTAACCCCATGGAAATACCCAACATATCTTTTTGTGCCTGCGGCAACCGCTGATGTGTTGTTGTTGCCGGATGGGTCACGATGGACTTGGCATCAGCAAAGTTGTTGGAAATCGTAAACAGCTCTAGCGCGTTCAGAAATTTGAAACAGGCATCACGGCCGCCATCCACTTCAAATGCCATCACAGTGCCACCCGCCTGCGATTGGGACAAAGCCAATGCCTGTTGCGGATGATCCACGTGAGTCGGATAGCGTACCGACGTCAACTTAGGGTGTCCCGCCAAAGCAATTGCGATCTCCGCTGTGGCCGCTGCCTGCGCACGGACACGCAAATCGATTGTTTCCAATGATTTCAAGTGTGTCCAAGCGGTAAACGGGTTCATCGCACCGCCGGTGTGTTTGACATAAGTCTCAATCGGACCGCGGATCAGATCACGAGATCCACAGATCGCGCCGCCCAACATACGGCCCTGCCCATCCACATGTTTTGTCGTGGAAATGATCGCAAGGTCGGCACCACATTCGGCGGCATATGAATAGATCGGTGTGGCCATCGCATCATCGGCCAAAACTAACGCTCCAACGGCATGGGCTGCTTTGACGATGTGGCGAATATCGACCACCTCAAGCGTGGGGTTCGAAATGCTTTCAAAGAAAACGATCCGCGTGTCAGGCCGAATGGCCGCGTCCCAAGCCGCATTGTCCATGCCATCAACAAGCGTGATTTCAACACCGAACCGTGCAAGCACGTCTTCGAGCACATACAAACAAGACCCAAACAGCGCGCGCGATGACACGATATGGTCGCCGGCCTTCACAAGCGCCATCAACGCGCCGCTGACAGCCGCCATACCTGAGTTACAGGCAAAACAGTCTTCATATCCCAGCATTTCCGCCAAGCGGTCTTCGAACATGCGCACGGTCGGGTTGCCGTAACGGGCATAGATAAACTCGTCGGCCCCTGCTTTGATGAAACGAGCCTCTGCGGCCTCTGCAGTTTCATAAACAAAGCCTTGGGTCAGAAATATCGCTTCTGACACCTCGCCGTATTGGCTCCGGCGGGTGCCTGTGTGAACGGCTTTGGTGCGCTTGCTCCAGTTGGTCATGTATCTTCTCCAGTTGGCGATTGGCCACCAAAAAACCCCGACACCGATCAAAGGTATCGGGGCTGCAACGCCCGTGACCCTTTTTAGCGGCATATTTAACGTGGCCCGCAATCCGGTAACAAATCGCCACGGTGCTGTCCTAGACCCGCTGCAGTGCAGCGTCAAGCAACGCGGTTATTGAACGGTAACGGAACCTTAAATGTTTGGTAGTCTAGTCTAGGTGTTTCAAACGAAAGCAGACCCATGCAATATCGCCCGCACCGCTACCGCACCGAGTTTCCGACCACCGTGAGAACACCCTTTGGTCCAGCCAAGGCGGTGATTAACGATGTGAACGAAACTGGAGCGCTTATGGAAACATCCGTGTCTCTTTTACGAGGGCACAAAATTGAAATTTTGTTTCTAAACAACAGAGTATCAGGCATTGTTCAGTGGTCGGCAGGTGGGCGGTGCGGGGTCACCTTCCGCCCACACCTAACGACCACGCAGGTGGATTCACTAAGATACAAACAATCCGGTCATCGCGGCATACGCCACAACTCCACCGGGTACACCGAGATGCGTTAACCCTGTTCCGGTTCAATTAGGTATTTCTGAAGCGCAACAATCTGTAGCCACAAGAACAAGAACAGTACTGCAGGAAAAGCAAACGTTTCCAATTTCACCCACAGATCCGTGGATTGCGTGCGCCAGATCAGTTCATTGGCAACAGCCAAGCCCAAGAACATAAACGTCAAACGACGGGTCAAAATCATCCAACCTTCCTGCTGCATTGGTAGGAAATCTTCCATGATGTACCGCAAATAACTACGCCCACGCAGTAGACCGAAACCCAAAATGCCGGCAAAGCATCCATAGACAATGCTGGTTTTCATCTTGAAAAATCGCTCATCATTAAACCACGCGGTGAGCCCGCCAAAAAAGATGACCATAAACGCGGTGAAAACCTGCATCCGGCTTAGTTTGCCGGTTAGTTGCCAAAGGATACCCATCGACACCAGTAAGATCGGTACGAACACAAGCGTTGCAACGATGAAACCAGAATATTCGGTGCCAGAAACCGTAAACACATCGTCCTTAATCCGCAGGTAAATCAGGAAAAATACCAACGTCGGGCCAAGCTCCAGCACCTGTTTTAGAATTGGGTTAATCTGTTTTTCAGCCATCAAAGTCTCCTTCATCCGCCCATTTCAACGATCACAGCGCCAAGTGCAACCAATGCCATCAGAAATAACCGGCGCGGACCCACTTTTTCGCCCAAGATGAACCATCCGATCAGTGCTGCAAATACGGTTGACGTCTCTCGAAGCACCGCAGCTTCGCCCACTTTATCAAGACGGGTCGCAAGCATGACACCACCAAAGCTAAACCAAGCAATGAACGCACCAGCAAATCCGCGCCACAAGAGTGGGCCAAGATCGGGCTTGGCCGACATCCGGCGATAACGGGCCGCTGCGATGATCGGAAAATCAAGCGCCGTCACAAAGAAAAACCATGCCAAAAACGTAAACGGGTTCAGGCTGGACCGAATACCATACGCGTCCCACGTCGTATAAATCGCAACGGTCACACCGCCAAGAACGGCCCAAGCCAATCCAGCTTTCAGCGCCGCCCTATCAATGGTTTCTTCGGACAGATTGCGCAGCGCGAGCAGCAAGATTCCCCCTGATAAACAGGCGACCCCCATCCATTGAACAACCGTAAAGTGTTCGCCAAAAATTGCAGATGCCGCGATCACAGTCACCAACGGACCAGTGCCGCGTACGACCGGATATACCACCGTGTAGGCCGCTTTTTCATACGCCAGCGCCATCGTCAGCTTATAAATGAAATGGATCACCACCGCACCGGCCAACATCCAAGCCGTGAATGCATTGGGCCAAGGCACCAAAAACAGTGCCACAGGCGCAGAGATCACGGCAAGCCAGCCATCAATCGCACCGCGCGTCAGCCAAGGATCATGCCGCCCCTTTTGCAGCGCGCCAAATACAGCGTGCGCGACGGCAGACATCAGCGCCAGCGCCGTCGCTAATTGGGCCCCTTGAGGTGTCCCTGCAAGTTGAACAATCCAATCACCCACAAGAGCGGTCGCTGCTAGACATCGCGTCCGACAAGCGCATTCGCGAAATCTTCAGGGTCAAACGGGGCAAGATCATCAATCTGTTCGCCAACGCCAATCGCATGGATCGGCAATCCGAATTTATCGGCCAGCGCAACAAGCACGCCGCCTTTTGCAGTTCCGTCCAGTTTCGTCATCACAAGGCCGGATACATCCGAAAGCTCTTGGAACACCTTAACCTGTTGCAACGCATTTTGCCCCGTCGTCGCATCCAGCACCAGCAGCGTATTATGCGGCGCGTCAGGGTCTTTTTTGCGGATCACACGCACAATCTTGGTCAGCTCTTCCATCAAATCGGCGCGGTTTTGCAATCGGCCAGCCGTGTCGATCATCAACAAATCGACGCCATCGCGGTGCGCCTGTTCCATCGCATCATATGCCAAACTTGCAGGATCGGACCCTTCAGGCGCCGTCAAAACCGGAACTCCTGCGCGGTCGCCCCACACCTGAAGTTGTTCAACCGCTGCCGCACGGAACGTATCACCCGCTGCAATCACAACCGTTTTCCCAGCAGCCTTAAACTGGCTCGCCAGCTTGCCAATTGTCGTTGTCTTACCCGAACCATTGACGCCAACCACCAGCACAACTTGCGGCTTTTTAGCATAAAGCGGCATTGGTCGCGCGACAGGCTCCATAATACGCCCAATTTCGGCGGCCATCAAAGCTTTGATCTCATCCGTAGATAACTTCTTGCCCATCCGTCCTTCGGCCATGTTCGCGGTGACACGCAGCGCCGTGTCCACGCCCATGTCGGTCGAAATAAGCAGTTCCTCAAGCTGTTCGAGCATGTCGTCGTCAAGCGCGCGACGCACGACACTACTTTCGGTCCCTCGGCCCATCAATCGGCCGAAAAGACCCGCTTTCGCAGGCGTTGCTTCAATCTCAAGCGGGGACGGCTCCAGCGTCGTCATTGGGGCGACCACCGCCGCACGCGGCGCGGCAACAGGTGCTGGCTCAACGACTTCTGGGCTTGGCTCTTCGACATCAGGTTCCGGTTCCAACGCTACCGGCTCTGGAATTACGTCCGCTTGGACGGGGTCGGCACTGACGTCTTCGGGATCAACCGCTGGGACATCAACATCTTCAAGCGCGGGCGCCCCGCCATCACTGACAATCGCGTCCAAACCTTCGTCAATTTTGGAAGACGACCGAAGCATCCGGTCTTTGAGTTTTTTGAAAAACGACATCGTGCGGCCTTTAAACACTGAACTCCAAACACTTAGTCCCGATTGATCGATATTGAAAGAGGCGGCGCGATTAGGGTGGACCCCATAACTGAAACAAGGCGTCGCGGGATCAGGCACTGACGTTTTAATGATTGCATGCTACATCCGGTAAATGATCCGTTTTTTCACACCAATGCGCTTATTCACATTCGCCACGCTGATCCCGGTCGCACTTATTTGCGCGGCTGTAATCTTGGGTGGGGTTTGGGTTTTGGCAGGCCTGATCTATCTGACCGCAATGGCAGCGTGTCTGGACGAGGTAATACATCACGTCACACCACCGACAAAAGACAGCGAATTCCCTGCCGCAATGGTTTTGCTGGTCACCCTTGGCGTCGCTCACTTTGGGCTACTTGCGCTGGTCGTTGATGCACTCGCAAACGGAAACAGCGGCTTCGTCGCCAAAGTTGGCATTTTCATCGCCACTGGGTTTTTCTTTGGTCAAATCAGCAATTCCAACGCGCATGAACTGATACATCGCGGTGGGCGTGGACTGCACAGTATGGGGAAATGGGTCTACATTTCATTGCTGTTTGGGCATCACACATCTGCGCATGTGCTTGTGCACCACCGCTATGTGGCCACCCCATTGGACCCGTCGACATCTCGACGCGGCGAAAGCTATTACAAATTTGCAGCACGTGCTTGGCGCGGCTCATTCCGCAAAGGGCTCGCTGCCGAAACTGAACGCCAACAGCGCATCGGCCCCCCCGCCTACCGCCATCCCTATGTGGCATATATCGGGGGTGCTGTCGGCTTCGTTGCATTGGCTTGGTTCATCGGCGGCCCCCTTGGAGCCACAATCTATGTTGCCCTCGCCACTTTTAGCACATCGCAATTATTGCTGTCCGACTATATCCAGCACTATGGGCTGATGCGCTCAAAGGTTGATGGCAAATATGAACCCGTCACCGCACGCCATAGCTGGAATAGCCCGCATTGGTTTTCCTCTGCCGTGATGCTGAACGCGCCACGTCATTCTGACCACCACGCGCATCCTTCGCGGCCCTACAACACCCTGATCATCCCAGAAGACTGCCCAATGTTGCCGCGATCCTTGCCTGTTATGGCCTGTCTGGCGCTCGCGCCACGCCGCTGGCGCAAGGTCATGGATCCGCTCGCAGCACAATGGTCCGCGAAGTGACACTGACATCGCTGGCCAAATCCACCAAAACTTGGCAGTCTAACCCGATGAAATACCTGATTTTACTTTTCTTGGCCGCCCCTGCATTTGCGCAGAGCGCGATGAATGCCGCCGAATTTGATGCCTATACCAATGGGAAAACCCTGACGTTTGGCGTGGCCGGCGACGCGGCGTATGGCGTCGAGCAATACCAAGACGATCAACGCGTCATCTGGTCATTTTTGGACGGCGAGTGTAGCAATGGCGTCTGGTACGAAAGTAAGGGAAGCATTTGTTTTCGCTACGACTTTGACCCTACCCCCAAGTGTTGGAAGTTCTACGACGAGCCCAACGGCCTGCGCGCAATTTTCATGAGCCGCCCCAAGACGTCCATTCTTTATGAGGCACAAAACAGCGGTGAGCCGTTGATTTGTCCCGGCCCGACCCTAGGATCCTAGGGTCACGCGCCCGTCTGCAAATTCGATCTCAATAGACGTCGCCGCTTTGGCCCCTGCTGTCGCCGTCACAACGGCACCATCACCACGCACAACAGCATATCCGCGCTTAAGCGTTTCGACATACCCGAGCGTTTCACGCAGCCGGTCCAATGACGCAAGCCGCGCCTCGCGGGCTGTCTGATCACTTTGCGCGCGCGCGGACAGCCGCGCCATAACCGCATCAAGCCGCTCGCGTTTGCGCACCACATCGCGTGCAATCACATCGGTGCGCAATCCACGCGATGCACTATCAAGTTTGTCTTTTGCACGCGCAATCCGTGTTTGCAAAATGCTAGGCCGCAATGGGCCGGACGCGTCCGAAATCTTCAACTGTTTTTTTGCAATCGCGCCGCGCAATGCGACAGGCAACCGGTCGGCAACCGTATCAAATCGCTGACGCGGCACTTCCAGCAAGCTATCCTTGCTCGGGAACCCACGTGACAAATCGCGCAGCCGTTGCCCGCGCTGGGTCAATCCATTACTTAACGATTGGCTAAGCCGCGCACTTTGCTGATCCACCCATGCCATCAATTCCATGCGCACAGGCACGGCCATTTCAGCAGCAGCAGTCGGTGTCGGGGCGCGCATATCAGACACAAAATCGATCAGCGTCGTATCAGTTTCATGCCCGACAGCCGAAATCAGCGGGATATCTGACGCCGCAGCAGCGCGGGCCACGATTTCTTCGTTAAAGCCCCACAAATCTTCTAAAGATCCACCACCACGCGCCACAATGATCAAATCAGGGCGCGGCAATGCACCCCCAGCCGTCATAGCGTTAAACCCACGGATCGCATTCGCGACCTCGGGCGCGCAACGTTGCCCCTGCACGGCGACAGGCCAAATCAACACTTTACGCGGGAACCGGTCGCGTAAGCGGTGCAAAATATCGCGAATGACCGCACCAGACGGGGACGTCACAACGCCGATGACCTCAGGCAGATACGGCAGTTCTTTCTTACGCTCTGGCGCAAACAGTCCTTCGGATGCTAGCTGCGCCTTGCGCTTTTCCAGCATCGCCATCAATGCACCAGCCCCCGCTGGCACCACGCTTTCTATCACCATCTGATATTTCGACTGACCAGGAAACGTCGTCAGCTTGCCAGTTGCGATCACCTCCATCCCCTCTTCGGGGCGGGTTGCAAGTGCTGCTGCGCGGCCCTTCCAGATAACGCCGGCCAGCACGGAGCGCTCGTCCTTCAAGTCCATATAGATGTGTCCAGACGCAGGCCGCGACACGCGCCCAACCTCACCGCGCACACGAACGTGAGAAAACCCGCCTTCAATCGCCTTTTTCACCGCCCCCGAAATCTCGGATACGGAAAATTCAGGGGCATTATCGCCCGCGGGGTCGTCGTCGAAAAGGTCCATGCTGCGCCCTTGTGATCAGCCTGTGCTAACCTTAGAACGCATCCAGACGAAGGCCAAGCAGGAGACGACCATGAACATCCTTATTTTGGGCAGCGGTGGGCGCGAACACAGCCTCGCTTGGGCCATTCAGCAGAATCCAAAATGCGATCGGTTGATTGTGGCCCCTGGCAACGCTGGGATCGCGCAAATTTGCGAATGTGCAGGCATCGACATTATGGATGGTGATACGGTCGCGACCTTTGCCGAAGAAAACGCAATTGATTTCGTGATCATCGGACCAGAAGCCCCCCTCGCGGCAGGTGTCGCAGACCGCCTTCGCGACGCGGGCCTGTTGGTTTTCGGACCTTCCAAGGCCGCCGCAGCGCTAGAAGCGTCCAAATCTTTCACAAAAGCGATCTGCGACGCAGCGAACGCCCCCACAGCGGGTTACGGTCATTTCCATAACGCGGACGCCGCCAAAGCCTATATCAAGGCGCAAGGCGCACCCATCGTCGTCAAAGCAGACGGGCTTGCCGCTGGCAAAGGCGTCATCGTAGCAATGTCTGAAGCCGAGGCGCTGGACGCTATTGACGATATGTTCGACGGATCATTCGGCGACGCGGGCGCAGAGGTCGTGATCGAAGAATTCATGGACGGCGAAGAGGCGTCGTTCTTTGTGCTGTGCGACGGAACCAACATTCTGCCCATTGGCACTGCCCAAGACCACAAACGCGTGGGCGAAGGCGACACAGGGCCAAACACCGGCGGCATGGGCGCATATTCCCCAGCCCCTGTCATGACCGAAAGCGTGACCCAAAAGGCGATGGATGAAATCGTCAAGCCCTGCATGGACGAGATGCGCAAACGCGGTACGCCGTTTGAAGGCGTCTTGTTTGTAGGCTTGATGATCAAAGACGGCCAGCCGCGGCTTGTTGAATACAACGTGCGCTTTGGTGATCCGGAATGCCAAACGCTGATGATGCGGCTCGGTGGACAGATTTTGGACCTGCTCCAAGCCTGTGCAGAGCACCGCCTGCACGATATCAAAGCAAACTGGGCCGATGACCATGCGATCACCATCGTTATGGCGGCAAACGGATACCCCGGTGCTTATGAAAAAGGCTCTGTTATCAAAGGGCTGGATACCCTGCCCGCCGACAGCAAAAACATGGTGTTCCACGCGGGCACTGCGGAGAAAGATGGAGCAATCACGGCAACTGGCGGGCGCGTTTTGGCTGTCACTGCATGCGGTGAAACGCTAGCAGAGGCACGCGAACGGGCTTACAAAATGACCAAATCCATTGATTGGCCCGCAGGGTTTTATCGAAACGATATCGGCTGGCGGGCGCTTTAAGCACCTCAAGCCGCGAAACAAATTAGGCCGATGCTGACAACAGCATCGGCCCATTCTTTTCTATAAATCCAAAAGCAGCTTACGCCGCGCGGGCAACAAGCACGCCTGTGATCTCGGCAACTGCCGCATTTTCGTCGCTACCAGCAACAACAGCAATTTCACGGGTCAAACGCTCTAACGCGGCTTCATACAACTGACGCTCAGAATAGCTTTGCTCGCGCTGGTCATCTTGGCGGTGCAAATCGCGCACAACTTCGGCAATCGCAATCAAATCACCAGAGTTAATCTTTTGCTCGTATTCCTGCGCACGCCGCGACCACATAGCCTTCTTAACCTTGGCTTTGCCGCGCAAAGTTTTCATCGCATGGGCCACAACATCAGGGGTCGCCAGCGACCGCATGCCAACGTCGATGGCCTTATGTGTCGGCACACGCAGGGTCATTTTGTCTTTCTCAAACGCAATGACAAACATTTCCAGCTCAAAGCCAGCAACTTCTTGGGTCTCAACCGACACAACCTTACCGACACCGTGGGCAGGGTAGACGACGAAATCATTCGGGCTAAAGTCTAGTTTCTTCTTACTCATGGTCGTCCTTTCAGGTGACTGCACAGACAAAAAATCCGGCGAGAACAACTTGTTCACGTCGGTGTCTTTTGGTTCGTCAGTACAGTATTTATTCTAAAACATTGAAGTAACTATAACACAAAATCGCGCCACAAAAAAGGGGCGCGATCATATCTCATTTTCTATGCAAACAAGGGCTCACAGCAAATACTGTGCGAATCAGCCGCCTTCACCTGGCGCTTCTGAAAACAGCTCCATCTTGCCATCTTTGCCGTCCATCTCTTCGGCATTCGGCAATTGGTCTTTCTTGGTGATAATGACTGGCCACAACTCGGAATACTTGCGGTTAAACTCTACCCATTTCTCCATATCCGGCTCTGTATCAGGGCGGATCGCGTCAGCGGGGCACTCGGGTTCGCACACACCGCAGTCGATGCATTCATCGGGGTGGATCACCAGCATGTTTTCCCCCTCATAGAAACAGTCCACGGGGCAGACTTCCACGCAGTCGGTGAATTTGCAGGCAATGCAGTTGTCGTTGACGATATAGGTCATGGGTTCATCCGGAAAATTGTCTCGGCCTAGCTAGGCCAACCCGTCGCCTCAATCAAGGTCAAACAGACCCCCATCACGGGGATGAGACAGCATGTCCCGCCGATCCTTCTTAGTGGGGCGACCTTTTCCCTCAAATTTAGGGTTTTTAGGAACATGAACCTTGGGAGGCGACATATCCTCGTACAGCATTTGTGCCTCGGGCGCAGGGCCGCGCCGCTTACCACAGGCAAGAATCTTAACGATCCGTACGTCTGTTTGTTGGTGAAATGTCAAAACGTCATCGGCACCAACGGCGCGGGCGGGTTTCGCCGCCACATCGCCATTGATCCGCACTTTGCTTGTCCTCACAGCCGTGGCCGCGATGGAGCGCGATTTGAAAAACCGCGCCTGCCATAACCATTTGTCTATTCGGATCGTGTCACGCTTGTCGTTCAACCTTTATTGAACCCTGCCAATGCAGCGGCAAACGGGTTGTCGGGGTCGATTTTCTTTTCGACCTTCGGTTTGGCTGTGAACTTTTGACGCTCATCGCCACCCTTTGCAGGACGCTTGCCTTTGCCCTTGGCAGGCTTGACATTGTCACGCTTGGGACGTGCATTTTCGCGCGCAGCCCGACCAGCCCAAGTGAACGTGTAAAACACTTCCATCTCAGGGGCTTCTTCAGCCACAGCCTCAACAGGTTCCGTTGTTTCCGCTGGTTTTTCAGCATCTTGCACGGCTTCAGGCTTCGGCGCTTTAACTTTTTCACGCTCGCCCTTCTCGGCTTTGTATCCAAGTCCAGCCATCAGATCAGCGAACTGATCAAGCGTCATACCCGTGATCGACAGCATATCTGCGTTGGCTTCAAAACCACCGCGGCTGTCTTTGTCGCGCAGCATATCGGCCAGACGTTCCAGCATATCAATGCGGATCGCACGGGTGCCAGCAGCGCGGTAACCGGACATAGCATAATAGCCATGCACAGCGTCCTTTGCGGCTGGTACAGTGACCAAACCTGGGGGCGGGCTTTCTGGAAATTCTGACAGTCCTTTGGTCAGCGACCACAGCACAAGACGCAAACGCGTCGGCGCGGGCTTTAGCAAAAGCGGCATAAAGATCGTGAACTGACCAAAGCGGATACCGTGCTTGCGCAGGCTGCCACGGGCGTCTTGATCCAGCGCTTTGACCTCATCGGCCACATCACCGCGCGGCACGATGCCAAAACCTTCAACCAGACGGAAAGCAAAACCCTTAGCGGACCCCACAAGCGTCTCGTCGTTTTTCAACGTCAAAAGTGATTCGAACCCAGCAGCAATCTTACGATCAATAAAATGCTGCAAACGGCGCTGCACTTTGGCGATCACATCGGCACCTGCCTCGTCATCAACAAACGCGACGACTTCGGGCTTCAGCGGATCAGATCCAGCAGTCAGTTTCCCAACAGCCGCATCGCCCCACATCAGACCACCCTGTTCTGTGAAATCCAATTCAGGATCAGGTGCATTATAAAACCGGTCCGCCAGCAGGTGAAACTGCGGCATCAGCGCCTGCGTTGACGCCTGACGCAATGTCTTGGCCTCATCGGGGCTACCAGCTTTGTCCATGCGAAAGCGGAAGCCTTCGAGTTTGCCTACAAATTCACCCTCTACGGTGACTTCGCCTTTGTCGTTTACGTCAGCCAACAGGCTCTCCTTCTGTTTGAGCCGGCGAAGCAAAATGCTTGTCCGCCGGTCCACAAATCTTTGCGTCAATGCACCATGTAGCGCATCTGATAGTCGGTCTTCTACCGCACGGGTTTCACCGCGCCAATGGTTTTCGTCACGCAGCCACCCTTTGCGCTGTGCGACATATGTCCACGTCCGAATATAAGCCAGCCGTTTTGACAGCGTATCAATATCCCCGTCCGTGCGATCAATACGGCGAATTTGCAGGCCAAACCAGTTCGACGACACATGCCCGTCTTGATGCAAGTCCGTGAATATTTGGCTCAAAAGCCCCGCATGTTCGCCGCGGCTTATACCACGAAAATCCGGTATACGGCAGACTTCCCACAATAGCTTAACCGATGGGCCATCTTTTGCCCGTGCGGCGATAATTTCGTCCGCGGCCAATGCCTTTAACGCCGCCAAATCATCGCTTTCACGCACACGGGTAAGCAGCGGATCATTGGTGCGTTCTTCCAACGTCTGGATCAATCTCTTGGGTGACCCATATTGTAACCGACTGTTACGCCAATGTAATTTCTGCACTGGACGAAACTTATGATCCATTATCGCCCTTGCGACCATGTCATCTAGCGGCGGGGCTTCGCCCGTTACACCAAAGGTGCCATTTTCCATATAGCGGCCCGCGCGACCCGCAATCTGAGCCAGCTCTTCAGGTGCCAAATACCGCATCCTTTGGCCGTCAAACTTTGACAGGCTGGAAAATGCGACGTGGGAAATATCAAGATTTAACCCCATGCCAATAGCATCAGTGGCCACCAAATAATCAACGTCACCGTTTTGATACATCTCGACCTGCGCGTTGCGCGTGCGTGGGCTAAGCGCGCCCATCACAACCGCAGCACCGCCCTTTTGACGGCGCAATAATTCGGCAATCGCATAGACATTTTCAACTGAAAACCCAACGATTGCGGCCCGCGCAGGCATCCGAGACAGTTTTTTGGACCCCGAATAAGTCAGCGTCGACATGCGTTCGCGCCGCATAAACTCGGCTTGTGGAATCATCTCAGCAATCGCGGGCTTCATCGTTTCTGCGCCCAAAAACAACGTCTCGCGCAACCCGCGCGCATGCAGCAACCGGTCGGTGAATACATGGCCACGCTCAGGATCGGCGCAAAGCTGTATCTCGTCGACGGCCAAAAAGTCACAGCCCAAGCCCTCTGGCATCGCCTCAACCGTGCAGACCCAATAGGCGGCACGCGGCGGCACAATCCGTTCCTCACCGGTAATCATCGCAACCACACCTGGCCCTTTGACGGCGACGATCCGGTCGTAAACCTCGCGCGCCAGAAGACGTAACGGCAGGCCAATCACACCTGTACGGTGCGACAACATGCGCTCAATCGCAT
>CAJXTP010000002.1 GCA_913061335.1 uncultured Loktanella sp. | reverse complement strand
GAGATGTAGAGAGGTCTCGTGGGCTCGGAGATGTGTATAAGAGACAGGCGGCTGCCCGACTCGCTGAGCTGGGCTGCACCGAACAAGAGATTATGGCGATCACAGGACACCGCACATCCAAAGAGGTGACACGCTATACCCGTGCGGCAAGTCAAAAGACCCGCGCCGAAAGCGCCTTACGACGCATGTCTGGAGGTCAAACAGAGAACAAAAGTGTCCCACTTTCCCCACCCGTGGTGAAGGGTGGGACAATATTAGTCACTAACGACCTGAAAGGAAACGAAAAAAAATAATAGTGGTGCCCAGGGGCGGATTTGAACCACCGACACGAGGATTTTCAATCCACTGCTCTACCCCTGAGCTACCCGGGCACCGGGATGGACGTATCCATCGGGTATCGGCGTTTTAGGTCACACAAACCTAGGTGTCCAGAGCCATTTTACCTTAAATTCAATGTGGCTTGTTTTCGGCCTCAGATAGCTCTTGAGATAGCTCGCCCTCGTCGTCTGAATTGGCTAACGGGATCGCATAAGACCCCGACAACCACTTGGACAAGTCCACGTCGGCACAGCGCTTGGAGCAAAAAGGTTTGAACTTTGCCATGACGGCATGATTACAAATTGGGCAGGCCATTATACGCTCCGTAAGATCGCGGCCAAAGGCAAGCGTTCGCGTTTGCGCTGTAGTTCAAACAAGCCCATTGGGGTCCAGCCAACAAGACTGGTTTCAATTGGGTCATTGCGGAATGATGCGCGCAGGGACTGTTCTACTTGTTTGCGGTGGGTTTTGGACATCGACACGAAGTCGACTGAAACTTGCCCGCCAAGGCCTCGCAGACGCAAGGCACGCGGCAACGCGCGGCATGCGGCCAGATTGGCCTTCAGAGCGGCCCCCTGCGACGTGTCACTGCCAGTGTTCACATCAACAGCCACCATCGCGCGGGTCGGTTCGACATACATCGTGCCTTCGCCCAAGATAACCTTGGCGCCATCAAGCGCATCAATCTGATCCAGCACGCCCATGTGTTCGAATGACCCATCATCCGTGACCACATCCGCAGCACCTGTCCATTCGCGCCATGCGATGGTGTGAGGGCCATCACCTTCGGTCAGGGCCTCTGGAGTGATCCCTGTGGCGTCTGCCATCACAGCGCTGGCCATGTCTTGCATTGCAAGAATATCTTCGGCGATCTCGGACGGGTCAGCGCCTTCGCACGATGACCGCAAAATAAGGCCATAAGTATCGTCGTGGACCTCGTGGGCAACAGCGCGCAATGCGTCGCGCACCTCTTCCTCAACAATCTGACGGCTGATGTTCAGGCCAGGTTTGCCGGGGGTCACAATCGCATAGCGGCTTTTAAACAATACACGGTCGGTGACAGGCACGGCTTTACCATCTTCCGAATAACCTGTGACCTGCACCAACAAAGCTTGTCCGGCGCTAAGCCCTTTTCCTTGACGCAGAAACGCGGTGCCACCTTCGGGCAGACGCAACATCATGCCGCCCTGCCCCTTAATTGGGCGGTCGCAAATAGCACGGTAGATTGCACCGGGGCGCGGGGCATCAGTGTCATCGACCAGCAGATCATCAAGCAGGCCGTCGACCAAATAGGCCGCAGCCTCGAGGCCGTTGACGTGGTCTAGAACGATAGTGCGACCCTTCATGGTGCGCCTCCAAATATGGGGTAACCTGCTGCGGTTAACAGGGCTGCGGTCTCGGGCAATGGCAAGCCCATGACGGCATGAAATGAGCCGTTGGTCCACGGGATAAACACGCTTGCTGGGCCTTGGATACCGTATCCACCCGCCTTACCTTGCCAATCACCTGTGGCTAGGTACCAGTTCACCTCCGTATCGCTGAGGCGCTTGAAGGATACGGTCGTTTGCACGTCGCGCACCCAAATCCGGTCGCCACGCTTAACGGACACGGCAGTGATCACTTTATGACGGCGACCAGACAAAGCATGCAGAAATTCTGCCGCCTGCCCTGCGTCAACGGGCTTACCCAAGATACGGCGTCCAAGGGCCACGGATGTGTCGGCGCAAAGCACAACTTCATCTAGTTCAGCCTCAACGGCTGCGGCCTTTTCATGGGCGATGCGATTGACATAGTCGCGCGGTAACTCAGCCTTACGCGGCTCTTCATCAATGTCAGGGGGGCGGACTGCAAACGGGGTCTCCCCAATTTGCGCCAATAGCTCCAGCCGCCGTGGCGAGCCAGACCCAAGGATCAGCCGAAGACTGTGATCAGTGGAAATTGTGGTCATAATGTCGCCCAGACAGGTATCGCGGCACGATTGCGCCGCCATACATTATTTGAAACGGTAATTGATCCGACCTTTGGACAAATCGTACGGTGTCATTTCGACTTGTACCTTGTCGCCTGCCAGAACGCGAATGCGGTTTTTGCGCATCTTGCCTGCCGTATGCGCGATGATCGTATGGCCATTTTCAAGCTCGACCAGAAACGTCGCATTGGGCAGAAGTTCTTTTACGACACCTGGGAATTCGAGCAGTTCTTCCTTGGCCATGTGATCTCCTATGGTTGTTCATCCGCCAATAGATGCGGACGGGTGGTAAATGCGCCCTTAAGCGCCATATTTCAAGGGCTAATAACGGCTTAGCCGTCCGTGTCAGTACGCGGCGGACCAAATCGTTCTGTCAGACGCGAAATAATCTGGTCACGGGCCTGCCGGTAGCTGATCAAACTGGTTTCGCGGCTACCGCCCAGACCCGTCGGATCAAGGATCGGCCAGTATTCCACCTGCAGATGATAGAACCGCGTCAGGTCAAGCGCGCGGCGTTGGCTGGCCGGAGAAAGCGCCAGAACAAGGTCAAACGACGATAAATCATCGCCCCAGTCTTCCATTTCATCAAAACTGCGACTGCGGTGGCGGGACAGTTCGACATCAAGCTCTGCACATACTGCAATTGAAAACCCATCAATTTCCAAATCGTTTTTAACGCCAACGGATTGAATATAGCATTCAGTTCCGTAGAACTTTTTCATAATACCTTCGGCCATAGGTGAGCGAACGGCATTGTGGTCGCAACAGAACAGAACGGACTGCGGAAGCGGGTCAAATGATGTGTCTGACCCCATACCTTAACCCCCGAAATGCAGGACGCAAATAAGGGTGAAAAGGCGGCGCGAGGTATCGTTATCTACGTCCGCTTTGCCTTCCAAACGTTCCTGCAGCACCCGCGCGCCTTCGTTGTGGATACCACGGCGGGCCATATCGATGGTTTCAATCTGGCTTGGTGGCAGCGTTTTAACGGCGTCGAAGTAGCTTTCGCAAATCTGAAAATAGTCTTTCACAACCTGCCGAAACGGCCCAAGCGACAGATGGAATTCACCAGCGGGTGTCTTGTCTTCAGTCTGCACGTCAAACACCAGTCGACGTTCACGGATCGACAGCGCAAGACGGTACGGCCCGACAGGTACATCCTTGTCGTCGCGCGCAGGCAACGCAAAACTGTTGTCTTCCATCAAATCAAATATCGCGACTTTGCGCTCTTGTTCGATCTCTGGCGTCGGCGTTGGCAGGCCGCTGTCGTCCAACTCAATGTGGATAATCCGGCTCATGATTGGTTCAACCGATCCAAACGGGCGCGCACAGACAACCCATGCGCCTCAAGGCTTTCAGATTTCGCCAAGCGTTCTGCAGACGGGCCGATGGCGGCCAATGCATCGGGCGTCATGCGGGACAAAGTGGTGCGTTTAATGAAATCCATAACAGACAGCCCGCTTGAGAATCGTGCCGACCTCGCCGTCGGCAACACATGGTTTGGACCGCCGATGTAATCACCAATGGCTTCAGGCGTCCAGCTACCAATGAAAATAGCGCCCGCATGGGTGACACGGGTCGCCAATTCTTCACAATCCGCTGTGCACAGCTCAAGATGCTCTGGCGCAATCCGGTCCGATAAAACAACGGCTTCGTCCATATCGCGGACCGTAATAATGGCACCAAAGTCAGCCCAGCTTTTGCCCGCAATCGCGCGGCGTTCCAGCGTTTGCAAGCGCACATCAACAGCATCTGCCACAGCCCGCCCAAAAGCGGCATCATCGGTGATCAACACCGACTGCGCACTTTCGTCGTGTTCGGCTTGGGACAGCAGATCAAGTGCGATCCAGTCAGGGTCATTGTCCGCGTCCGCAATGACCAAAATCTCGGACGGTCCGGCGATCATATCGATGCCTACTTTGCCAAACACCCGCCGTTTGGCCGCCGCAACAAATGCATTGCCCGGACCTGTAATTTTATCAACTGGCGGGATGGTTTGCGTGCCATAAGCCAATGCGGCGACAGCCTGCGCGCCACCAATACGGTAAATCTCGTCGACGTCCGCGATCTTCGCTGCCAAAATCACCAACGGGTTAGTCTTGCCATCCGGTGTGGGCACAACAATCGCAAGACGCCCTACCCCCGCAACCTTAGCAGGGATCGCGTTCATCAGAACCGAACTGGGGTAAGACGCCAAACCACCGGGCACATAAAGCCCCGCAGCCGACACCGGCGTCCAGCGCCACCCAAGCGTCGCACCGGCGTCATCGGTCCACATTTCATCGGTTGGCATCTGGCGGGAATGATAGGCGTAAATTCGATCAGCGGCGAGCATCAAGGCAGCGCGATCTTCGTCGCCCACTTTGGCGCATTCGGCCTCAATCTCAGACGGTGAAAACCGCATTGTGCCGGCCGTCAGGTCAAGACGATCAAACTTTGACGTCAGCTCAATTACAGCGGCGTCACCACGCGCACGCACATCGGCAATGATGTCAGCAACCACCGCATCCACGTCAGGGCTGTCTTCACGCTTGGCCCCAAGCAACGCCACAAACTGTGCCTCAAAATCGGCATCGGTGGTGGACAAAAACTGTGGCATGAGGCGTCTCCTTTTCCCCGACATACGCGGGGGCGACCGGTGCTTCAATTGGAGATGATGCAAAAGCCCTGCAACTGCGCCGATCAATCGCCGTGTTGGGGCACGGATTTGGACGGCGCAATATAAGGACGGGTGACATCGGCCAGCATGATTTCCAGCGCTTCGACTTCAATCGCAATGGCGCCGTCACCCGATAAGGTCAACAACACACGGCCCATGCCATCCGTTGATGGTTCAAACGAAACCGACAGCAGCGACATGATCATATCCGCATCGCCAGCCTGCACCCCTTGGGATTTGACCGACATGACGTCCTCAATGGATAGGACTGCCTGCACTCGCTCAACGCTGCGTTTGCCGATTTTGGCGTTTGGGGCATCTTCCCAACGGAACCGGTTCAGCAACAACGCAAAGCGACGGGCCTTACGGTCCCATCGCATTTCGGACGCGGGGAAAACCGCATCTTGGCTCAACGATGACATCACGGCCAGATCATCAACATCAAGCGCCTTCAAGCGGAGCGGTCGGTCACCACCATCTTCAAACTTTGCATCGCTCATTTGCTCGATATCCGTTCAATTTGTGCACCGACAGCGCTTAACTTTTCCTCAACATGTTCATAGCCGCGATCAAGGTGATAGACGCGGTTCACGATTGTCTCGCCCTCAGACGCAAGACCCGCAAGGATAAGCGACACAGATGCGCGCAGATCGGTGGCCATAACAGGCGCACCCTTCATCTTATCGACACCAGTGACGGTCGCGGTGTTGCCAGACACATCAATTTTGGCACCCATGCGGACCAATTCGGGCGCATGCATGAAACGATTCTCAAAGATCGTTTCTTCCAGAACAGACGTACCCTCGGCAAAGCAAAGCATCGCCATCATCTGTGCTTGCAAATCAGTTGGAAACCCTGGGAACGGCTCTGTTTTGACGTTTACAGCGCGCGGGCGATCGCCACGGCGTTTGACCTTCAGGCCGTCCTTAGTTTCGGACACATCAATGCCCGCAGCATCGAGTTTCGCAGCAAAGTTTTCGACCAAATGCATGCGGCCACCGATGCATTCAATTTCACCACCTGTGAACACGGGGGCCAGCATATATGTGCCTAGCTCAATCCGGTCAGTGACAACGGGGTGCGTTGCACCACCAAGGCGGTCAACACCCTGAATTTCGATGCGCGATGTGCCGTCACCATCGATCTGGGCGCCCATTGCGCGCAGACAAGTCGCCAAATCAACAATCTCTGGCTCGCGAGCGGCGTTGCTGATGACTGTCGTGCCCTTGGCCAAAGTGGCGGCCATCATGATGTTTTCGGTTGCGCCAACGGACGCAAACGGAAAATCGATGACAGCGCCCTTAAGGCGGCCACCAGCAGCCTTCGCATGCAGATACCCGTCGTTAAGCTCGATTGACGCGCCCATCTTTTCCAAGCCATCCGTGTGAATATCCATCGGACGGGCACCAATCGCACAGCCACCAGGCAAGGACACAATCGCATTGCCTTCGCGGGCCAAAAGTGGGCCCAGCACAAGGTTAGACGCCCGCATTTTGCGCACGATGTCATAATCGGCGGTGGTGTTGATCCGGCCATGGGTCGACATGACTTGCACTTTGCCGTCCTGAAGCGACGATATTTCGGAACCGAGCGATTCTAGCAGCTCAGTCATTGTCTTAATATCAGACAAGCGCGGCGCATTGGTCAGCGTCAGCGGCTCTTCTGACAACAGCGTGGCGGGCATCAGCGCAAGAGCAGCGTTCTTTGCCCCCGCGATATGGATTTTGCCGTTCAACTCACGGCCACCTTTAACTACGATCGAATCCATGCCTGCCTACTCTTTCATTTCTTTATCTTTACCAACGGCCCGTGCACGGGTCTGCGCCTTGCGTTTGGCCATATTTGCTTTCAACGATACCTTCAGCCGATCCGCGCGGATTTCGGCCTCAGAACGCTGTTTTTTGATAGGGCTCTTATTATCCATAATGTCCCTGTTACCAAGCTATGCAAAAACCGTCCAGTGAGGGCTTGCACCAATTGTCGAATACGGCTAATTCGACCCGCGAGGATGCTGCGGTAGCTCAGTGGTAAAGCGCGTCACTGGTAATGGGTCGGTCCATTCCAAATTGATGTGCTTCAAAAACGAGTTAGTAGGATGCGAAAATTATTAGTAGGGTATTAGTAGGGCATATGCTCTAACGCCCTTAGTTTTATAGGCTGCTGTAGCTCAGTGGTAGAGCGCGTCATTGGTAATGACGAGGTCGGGAGTTCAATTCTCCCTAGCAGCACCATAAAACACTGATTTTCAAGTAAAAAAACCTCTCAACATCGACGCACTAGCTTTTCCTGACCCAATTCAACACTTGCCGGATCCGTAGTGGACTAGGACGGAAGGCACATTTGTCTTTACAATACTTTATGCCCATCGAAGAGAGACCCTGCAATTTGTTCTTAGGTTCTTTCAATTCCAGGATGCCTTCGGAAATGCGTTCAGCGGGCTGCGCAACCTATCAACGTTGATAATTATATACGGTCGCCCTCGTCTCTTCCGATGACCTGAGCGGATACTTGGGCAATACTTTTACTGGCAAGATGCTCGCTTCGCCATCGCTTGTTTGCGAATGATAGCTTACTGAGAGCCTTGATCCACTGCCCGGCAGGGTATTGCGCAGCAATGTCCCGAGAGGGGACTGGATCACGGCTTGCGCCGCCAAACTGCACTGAGCAGGGCCTGCAAGGCGAGGTCTGTCGTCATGCGCGCTTGCATGGACCACCCGGCAATGCGTCGTGAGAACAGGTCAATTACGGCGGCCAGATATGACCAGCCCTCATGCGTTTTGATGTAGGTGATATCGCGCGGCAGTGGTTTGTCTGCAAACCATGAGAGGGGTGCCGCTTGCGATAACCATGAACTTTCCGCTTTTGGTCCATGCTTGCTGGATCAGGTCAGTTTGGCGGGCGTCCTCTTGCGCACGCAAGTTTAACGGTCACCTCAGCCACGTATAAAACCCGCTGAAATAAGCCATCAGCATACGGCATAATGAGCGTACCGAAAACTCAAAGCGGTGAGTCTCGATAAACGCATATCTCACTGAGACTCTCGCGCGAAGTATGCGGTCGCCTTTTTTAAGATATTGCGCTCCTCGGTGACCCGCGCCAGTTCCCGCTTCAGGCGCTTGATCTCAGACGTCTCCACCCTGACGCCCGGCGACTTCGCAAATTGCGACGCCCAAGCGCAAAACGATTTGGTGTTGATCCCCAGCCGCGTGACCACCTCGCTGACCGCATAACTACGCTCAACAACTTGTGCCACAGCGCCCTGTTTGAACGCATCCGTAAACCCAATTCCCTTGTTCATATCCGTCTCTCATTGGTTCCAAAAATACCAAGCAAACCGTCTACAAATCTACGGGCACCTCAGTTCTGTTGTTCCTCAGGCAAGGGCAAGCGCCATGGAGACGATGCCAAGGGTTAGGTAGCGCGAAATCTGCGATCAACTTGTTTGTAGATACGCCAATTCTGGCCGCGGCTCGATCTAAAATTGCATGGCTGCACGTGTCATCGGCATATCATCATTGCGGACGAAAAAGGGGCAGCGCGATACCGCCCCTCGTTTCAGATTACTCTGCCAAATCCCATGGGTTCGTATAGGCCCCAAGCGCCTTGGTCACGCCCGCAGCATCCACGGTTCCAGTCTTGATCAAATGAGCCACCAGTCCACGTTTCTTATCTTCTGCAACTGATCCGACTTCTGCGGCGATGCCAGCATTGGCAAGGGCTGCGTTAAAGATACGGGTAATCGCACGTTTGCGCAGGTCGGGCTTAAAGATTTTACCAACTGCGGTCTTTGGCAATTCATCCATTATTTCCAAATGCTTAGGATGGGCAGCGCGTTCGTGGATATTCTCCTTTGCATAAGCCATCAGCTCTGCTTCGGTCACCGTGGCACCGTCAACCAGCTCAACATACACACAAGGAATTTCGCCTGCATGCGCATCTGGCTGGCCAATTGCGCCCGCAAAGGCAACAGCTTCATGGCCTGCCAACGCTTCCTCAATTTCAGCTGGATCAATGTTGTGACCACCGCGAATGATCAGGTCTTTGGCACGGCCTGTGATCCACAAATAGCCCTCCGCATCAATCCGGCCCAGGTCGCCGGTGCGCAAATACTGCACCGATTTGCCGAGCGGGCTATTTTCACCCGGATAAAACAAATCGGCGTTTTTCGCAGTCTCGGTGTAGGTTTTGCCGTCGTAGACACCGGGCGACGCCACGCAAATCTCGCCAACTTCATCAGATCCGCAATCTAGTTGGGTCGCAACGTTCACGATGCGCACATCGGTATAGGGGAACGGAATACCGATGGAACCCACACGTTTTTCCCCGTCAGGTGGGTTGATCGATACCAGACAGGTGGCTTCGGTCAGGCCGTAACCTTCGCAGATCGACAGCTTAACGTCATTTGGCCCCTTTTCAGCGTTCACAGCCTCTTCAAACCGACGGTAAAGCTCTAGTGGTAATGGGGCCGATCCACAAAATGCAATCCGCAAGGTGGAGATGTCGGCGTCCACTTTACGCTGCATCAACGCAGACAGCGCAGTTGGAACAGTGATCATAAACGTGACTTTGTGCCGCTCAATCAGCTTCCAAAAATTATCGAACACGCCTTCACCGCGGTAACCTTGCGGGGTTGGGAACACGACGTGCGCACCAGATCCCAGCGAAGCACCCAGCGATACAATAGCCGCGAACACGTGGAACATTGGCAGCGGGCAAATCTGCACGTCTTTTTCGGTGAACAACAGGCGGGCACCAAGCCAAGCATTATAAACGATGCCAGAGTATTTATGCTGTGCGACTTTGGGCATGCCCGTCGTGCCGCCTGTGTGGAAATAAGCAGCGACGCGGTCAACAGTGCTGTCCTCAAACGCAAGCGTCGTCGATTGACGGTCCATCTCAGCGTTGAAATTCAACACGTTGGCTTTGTGGGTCACAACGGTTTTGGGACGGATCAGCGGGACGATTAACTTTTTGATACCGGTCAAATAACGATGCAAATCAACCTCAAGAACAGTTTGCACGTTAGGCGCCAAAGCCACGGCCTCAGCAGCCTTTTGCGACACATCCGTCTTTGGGAAAGCACGCAATGTGACAAGCACCTTCGCGTTTGTTTCACGCAGGATCGACGCAATTTGCTCAGGGTCCAACAGCGGATTGATTGGGTTCACAATGCCCGCGACCTGACCACCAAGATACGTCAAAACAGTTTCATTCGCGTTCGGCAACAGATAGGCGACAACATCGGTTTCGCCGATGCCCAATTCACGCAGCATGTTTGCAACTTGCGTGGTTTTGTCTTTCAGCTCAGACCACGAAAAGGTCTCGCATTTGTCGGTTGGACCCGACATCATCTGGTATGAAACTGCGTTGCGAGTTGGAAATTTTCCGGCTGTTTGGCTCAGCAACCCATAGGTTGTTACGGGTAGATCACGATCACCCCATACCATTTCGTTCTCAATCGCATCGCGATCGACGACAGACGCGTAAGTCATACCAATCTCCTCCCCTGTTGGTTTTTCACAGTAATTCGTCATGTGAAATATGTTGGGGTTAGACTGTGGAATTTATCGCGAATAGGCAAGTCTGACGCTACGAAATCCGCGATTATTGCGCGGTTTCACCACTGGTGAACTGCAATCTGGCCAGTCGCGCATAAAGTCCGCCCTCGGCCACGAGGTCATCATGAGTTCCCATTGCGACGATCCGCCCCTGATCAAACACGACAATTCGGTCGGCCTGTTTCACGGTTGCAAGGCGGTGTGCGACGATAATTGTCGTGCGGGTCCGCGCAAGGTCTTCGACGGCGGTTTGCACAGCCAATTCGCTTTCGGCATCCAGCGCGCTTGTCGCCTCGTCTAGCAACAAAATTGGCGCGTCGCGCAAAATCGCACGTGCAATCGCGATCCGTTGTTTTTGCCCACCCGACAGCATCACACCACGTTCGCCAACATCGCTGTCGTACCCGTCAGGCAGTGCCGTCAGGAAATCATGCGCAGCGGCGGCACGGGCTGCGGTTTCAACCTCCGCGTCCGACGCATCAGGGCGACCGAACCGAATGTTTTCGCGCGCCGTATCGGCAAAGATCACTGGGTCTTGCGGGACAAGTGCAACATGTTTGCGAAAGTCCATCCGCGCCATATCACGCAGATCAACACCATCAATTTTGATCGATCCCTGCTGCGGGTCATAGAACCGCTGAAGCAGCTGAATAACCGTAGATTTACCTGCGCCAGACGGGCCAACCAAGGCGATGCTTTCACCCGGCTTCACGGTTAGAGAAATTTCATCCAAGGCCGAAATACTTGGCCGCCCTGGATAGGCGAAGGTCACATTTTCAAAAGTGATTTCAGCAGCTTGTGTATCAGGTACGGCCACCGGCGACGCTGGATCGCTCACGGCGTCCTCGGCGTTCAGCAGCTCCACCAACCGCTCAGTCGCACCTGCAGCACGTTGTAATTCGCCCCAAATTTCAGTCAACGCGCCCAGCGCGCCCGCAACCATGATCGTGTAGATCATAAATTGGACCAGTTCGCCGATGCTAATGGTGCCGTCACGCACGTCGGCGGCCCCCATCCAAAGGAAGCCAACAACGGCGGAAAATGCGATAAAGATCACGATAGCGGTCATCACAGCACGGGTTGCGATCCGGCGCTTGGCTGCGACAAAGCTTTTCTCGGTCACGCCGCGGAATTTGGCGCGCGACAGATTTTCATGGGTAAACGCTTGCACAGTTTGGGCGGACAGCAATTGTTCCGATGCATCGCCGGATGATACGGCGATCCAATCCTGATTTTCGCGGCTAAGCTTGCGGACACGGCGGCCCAACAAAACCACGGGGATCAACACGACAGGGATCGGCCATAAAACAAGGCCCGTCATCTTTACCGACGTCCACAGCATTAGGCCGATGCCACCAAACAGGATCAGCACGTTGCGCAGTGCAATCGACACCGACGACCCAATCACGGACAGGATAAGCGTGGTGTCTGTTGTGATCCGGCTAAGCACTTCACCGGTCATCACACGTTCAAAAAACGCAGGCGACATGCCGATCATTTTGTCGAAGACTGCGACCCGGATATCCGCGACGATGCGTTCGCCCAGCCGCGTCACGAGATAGTAACGCAACGCGGTGCCGACAGCCAAAAGAGCGGCCACAACGAATGCCATCGCAAAGTAACGGTCCAGCAGGGTATTTTCGGCAATATCAAAGTTATCAACGATTTGACGGACAGCCAGCGGCATCACCAGCGAAATCAGCGCGGTAAACGTCAGCGCAATCAACGCCAAAAGCACCATGCCTTTATAAGGTTTTACAAACGGCAAAAGCTGGCCCACCGCGCCAACCTTTTTGGATGGTTCACGTTTATCGGCGGCATAGCTTTCGGCGTCTGACATAGAGGCATTCCTTTTGCGTGGCATCATAGTTTGCACACACGGAAAGGATTGGAGCGGGCGACGGGAATCGAACCCGTGTCTTCAGTTTGGAAAACTGAGGTCTTACCATTACACAACGCCCGCGTGCGCTTTTTCTATATGGCGATGGAGGCAGGGCATGCAACCCCATTTAGCGCATTTACCCACCAAAAGGCGGCTCAATTGGCAATTTTTTAGCGACTGAGCCCAAACGTAGGTTTACGACCGCGGCGATGCGCGAGATCAAACTGTTATCAGATCGAAATCGGCTCAATGAGGGCCGGACCCGTTGCCCTGTTCGAATTCACACTCAAGCCAACACGTTGAAAACAAAGGGCATCTTCTGGCGCGCTGGTCATCAACGCAGCCGCCCCCTTGCCCCGTTCACCGAGCCAAAGCGCCCATTGATCTGGCGTCAATATCACCGGCAGCCGGTGGTGGATTTTGGCCATCGCATCATTGGCATCTGTGGTGACGATGGCAAAAGTATTCTGGTCGTCCCATTGCTGCCAAATGCCGCCAAAAACCATTGGCTGTGCGTCTGTGCGGGTCACGTACCACGGCAAGGGTTTGGCGTTATCCCCCCGTTCCCATTCATAAAAACCAGAAACTGCGACCAAACAACGACGGGTCCGGCATGCATCGCGAAAGGCTGGCTTTTCAGCAATTGTTTCCGATCGTGCATTGATTAACAGCGGCCCGCCGCCTGGTTTTTGGTACCATTTAGGGATAAATCCCCAGCGCATCGGGCGCAGGCGGCGCAGCCCTTGCGATGATGTCACGACCCCGACTTGGGTGGTCGGGCAGACGTTATAGTTGGGCACATCTGGCAGGTCGTTGGACGCGGTCGCATCAAACATTTGGGCCATCGCTTCATGGGGCAAAGTGAAGGCCATACGTCCACACATGGCGCGACTATAGCGGCAAAACGAGCCGCTAAAAGTGGGTAATTATTGCATAAGTTTTGCATAAGTTTTGCATATGCCGTTTTTCGCGCAGGTATCGCTGTACGATTGGCCGCGTCAAAGCGAAAAGACGACGCATCTGATTGATCGGCATAGGCAAGTTTCTTAGTCGTATTCGTCGACCGATTTAAGTGCTTTGGACACCGCGCGCAAAAGCTCGTGTCGGCTCACTGGCTTCATCAAGCGAATATCCGATGGCCTGACGCTGTCGTGTGCCCCTGCGTCGGCAGCATAACCGGACAGGAAAACAAACGGTATGTCGGGATCAATCAATCGGATGGCTTTTGCCAGTGCGGGCCCCTGAAGTTTGCCGGGCATCACGATATCAGCCAGAACAAGGTCAAACCGATTGGGCTTTTCAAAAATTTTCAGTGCTTCGTCGCCGCTGCTTGCGGTCGTAACCGAATACCCGGCGTCTTCCAAAATACGGTCTAGGACGCGCATAACTTCGCCTTGATCTTCAACAACGAGAATTTCGGTCTGCTTGCTTGGAAGAACAGGCTTCGCGCGCGCCCGAGCTGAAGATTTAACCGAGCTTTGCGCGGTTGCCTTGAAGAAAAGCTTAAACTTTGTTCCAACCCCAACTTCGGAGTAGATGCGGATCGCACCACCCGACTGCTTAATAAAGCCGTGCACCATCGAGAGCCCCAGTCCAGACCCCTGACCAACTGGTTTCTCAGTATAGAAGGGTTCAAAAATCTTTTCGAATTTGTCCAGCGAGATTCCGTGGCCAGTATCGCTGATCGCCAACATGACATAACGGCCCGGCCCGATATCATCATCGCGTCCATAGACAAAATCGTCGCCGATCCACATGTTGACAGTCTCAATCGTCAACTTGCCACCGTTTGGCATCGCATCGCGTGCGTTTAGAAGGATGTTAATGAGCGCATTCTCTGTTGAAGTCGCATCCAATTCTACATCCCAAAGATCCTCCATGAGCGCATTTTCGATATCGATCGTGGCGGGCAGGACACGGGTGGCCCACGTCATGGTGCTTTGAATAGTTTGGTTCAAATTGAGCCGCGCAGGCTTTAGCTGCGCGCGTCGTGCAAAACTAAGGAGACTTTTTGTCAGGTCCGCACCGCGCTTGGTCGCCTTGATCGAGGTTTGGATAAGGTCCCTCATATCTTCGGGGCTGTCGGTTTCTTGGCTCAGTTCCAAGTTTCCGAGTATGATCGCAAGTATATTGTTGAAATCATGCGCCACGCCGCCTGTCAGGGTGCCGATGGCCTCGATCCGTTGCGATTGGCGTGCACCCGCTTCGGCCTGGCGCAGCTCAGTCATATCTATACTCGTGCCTACATTTGCGACCACTTTACCGTACTCATCGAAAACCGGCTCTTCAAATTCGCGGATATATCTGACCTCACCGTTTGGATGCACCGTGCGGTACTCAATGGTCTGGTTCTCGCCAGCATATATTCGCGCTAACGCATCTAGAACTTTGTCGCGATCATCAGCGTGAATATAGAATAATTGTATTTCAGGGCCGGCTGTTCCGGCGCAAAATTCGTCCGGTGTCAGCCCAAGATGGGCCGCGTGCTGTTCGGAGCAGAATGTACATTCTCCGGAGCCTATATCGAATGAAAAGTAACCGATACCGGCGATCCTTATGGCCGCGTTCAGTCTTGTTTCACTTTCAGCAACCTTGTCGGCTTGCGCGTCTTTCTCGGCTGTTTCCTCTCGCAGCGATGCCCGAAGCCGTTGCTCGACATCGCGCAACGATATGATGTTGGCGTTCAGCTGATCCCTCAACCGACCAAGCAATGTGCCTATCAGAATGAAAAATGCCGCCCCAGCGATGGTTTGCGGTAGGCCACCGGACAATGTCGCAGGACCAAATTCGAAGGAATAGGCGCGAAAAAGATATAGGCTAGCGAAAATTCCAGCGATAAACCCCGCGCGTCTCCCGCCTATTGATCCCGCAATGACGACGCAGATAATTATGATAAAAAATGGTACTGGAAGCGCGATGCCCAGAAGTAGGGTGGTCTCGACTATTATAATTGAAATAATTGTCGGAAGAACCCACGCTAGATCCATCACAGATCTCAATTTCTGTGTAACAAGCCGCAATTCGGCCATCAAAACCGTTCCTACTCTACACGTCACCGAGGTACATACAAAACCAAGATCCGAGCGGCGACAATCCCTACGATCCATAATGAATACTGTCGTGCTTCGTCCGGATTTGCAAACCCCACGCCATAGAAATTGCAATTGATCCGTATAATTCAACCTTAGATAGCAAAAAGCCCCCGCCGCATGTCTGCGCCGAGGGCAATATTTCGACTGATCGTGTGGTTATTTCACAGTAATGCGACCGTCTGTGTAAGGCACGTAGTCGCCTTGGGCTGCCATGTAGTCCGCCATCACTTCTGCCACGTCCGGGCCGAAATCATAGGCGTTGGCTGCGTCGCGGAACATTTTGTAGCCGTCGCCGCCGCCCCGCACGTAGTTGTTGGACACAACGCCATAAGTTGCGGCCAGATCAATGGCTGCGCCGCCGATCATGACGTCGGAGATCCGTGCGCCGACTTCGGCTGCTGGATCAACTGTGTACGACATGCCTGCAACTTGTGGGAACCGACCCGCAACTTCTTCATATTGCGACACGCCGTTTTCAAGCGCTGCCATGAGCATATCGCCGGATACTTGAAACGTGGACAGCGTGTTCTGGAACGGAAGCACTGTGTAAACTTCGCCCATTGTCACGTCGCCAGCATCGATTGACGCACGCACACCGCCAGAGTTTGCGATCGCAATCACAATCCCTTGGTTGGCCACACGGTCAAGCATCGCGTCAGCCACGAGGTTGCCCATTTCGCATTCCATCACGCGGCAAACTGAACGGTCGCCTTCAATGGCTGCGGCTGATGATGCCACAACCTTGGTGCGGATTTCTTCCAGTGGGATCGCCATTTCAGCGATGCGTGCCACTGTTTCAGCGTCTTCGGTCACGGTGCCGTCAATAAGTATAGGCTCGCCCTCGGCTGTGACAATTTCGCCCGCGTCGTTGAACGTCACGTTCAGCTCGCCGAGATATTTACCATATGCGTAGGCCTGCACGATGGCAGTGTCCCCAACCATTGTTGGATACGGTCCAGACGCACGGTCGTTGGTGTTGGACAGCAGGGTGTTCGAGTGACCGCCGACGATCACGTCAACGCCCGTGGTGTTGGCCGCGACTTGTTGGTCGACCAGATAGCTAGAGTGCGACAGCACGATGATTTTGTTCACGCCCATTGCAGTCAGCTTGTCGACTTCGCCTTGCACCGCGTCGGATGGATCGGTGAAGATCACGTTATCGCCCGGGCTGGCCAGATCGTCGGTGTCTTGTGGTGTCAGGCCGATCAGGCCGATCTTTTCGCCGCCGCGTTCGATCACTGTGGATTTCGCGAGTTTGCCCGCGAGCAGTGGTTCACCGGAGACGTCAGCGTTGGACATCAGGATCGGGAAGTTGATCGCATCCATGAAGCCAGCCAGCACTTCTGGTCCGTCGTCAAATTCGTGGTTGCCGACAGTCATGCCGTCATAGCCCAGCTTGTTCATCATCTCGGCGGCAAGTTTGCCTTTGTAGTATGTGTAGAATAGCGTGCCTTGGAATTGGTCGCCCCCATCCACGAGGATCGCGTTGTTTGTCCGTGCGCGCGCATCGTTGATCGCTGTCACAAGCCGCGCTGATCCGCCAAAGCATTTGCCCTCGGCGTTGTCTTCTGCGCCACAGCCACTGTCATATTTGCTAACGGGTTCGAATCGCGCGTGGAAATCATTGGTGTGCAGAATGGTCAGCGAATAATCCGCCGCCGCCATGCCAGCGGTCATCGCCAGCGCACAAGTGGATGTCAGGATACGTGAAAGCATGTTTTGGGTCCCCCAAGGTTGGATATACATCACAGTGGCCTGTCTGCGCTGTAGGAGTCAAATGCCGAAGCCATTTCACCCGCTTGACCAATCTGCGTGCAGCGTCCAAACCGACGCCCATGTTGATATTCAAAATTTTCCGCGACTCCGAGTGGGCCGACCTGCAAGCCGAGGGCACAACCAAAGGTGCCCCGATTGATCTGGCTGATGGTTATGTGCATTTTTCAGGGGCTGATACCGTTGTTAAAACCGCAGCGCTGTATTTCGCAGATGTGCCTGATCTGATGCTGATCGCCGTTGAGGCCGATGGTCTGGACGGTTTGGAATGGGAAACATCGCGCGGCGGAGCGTCTTTCCCGCATCTTTACCGCGAATTAACCATGGTTGATGTGGTCTGGGCCAAGCCCCTGTCCATTGCCAACGGCACCCACCAATTTCCGGAGCTATCATGAGATTGATTGAAAACGTTGGCCTGCGCGCATTGCGCATGATGGACCCAGAGCGCGCCCATGGGTTGTCGATCAAGGCATTGCAAATGGGTCTTGGCCCGAAACGCGGCCCATTCACATCGGATCGTTTGCGCACCACAGTTGCCGGGTTGGATTTGCCAAATCCGATCGGATTGGCCGCTGGGTTTGACAAGAACGCCACGGCGCTGCGCCCCTTATCGCGCTGCGGGTTCGGGTTTTTGGAGGTTGGTGCGATCACGCCGCGCGCCCAAGCTGGCAACCCGCAGCCCCGCCTGTTTCGTCTCAAGAAGGACCGCGCTGCGATCAACCGTTTTGGGTTCAACAATAAGGGTATGGAATTGGCGTTGGCCCGTCTGACGGTGCGCCCAAAGGGGATCATTGGTCTGAACCTTGGTGCCAATAAAGACAGCGAAGATCGCTCTGCCGATTTTTCCAAAGTTCTTGCGTATTGCGGCGAATTTCTGGATTTCGCGACGGTCAATGTATCATCGCCAAACACAGAAAGCCTGCGTGATTTGCAAGGTAAGGCGGCGCTTGCTGCGTTGTTGGACAGTGTCATGCAGACCAATGCTGGGCTTGATCGTCCGGTGTCTATTTTTCTGAAAATCGCCCCTGATCTGGATGAAGCCGAACTGGATGACGTCGCCGCTGTCGCCGATGCATCAGGCATTGCGGGCATCATCACGACGAATACGACGCTGGACCGTAATGGCCTGCATGGTCAGTATGCCCGCGAGTCTGGTGGTCTGTCTGGTCAGCCATTGTTTGAAAAATCCACCCGCGTTTTGGCGCAGATGTCTGAACGCACAGATCTGCCATTGATCGGTGTTGGTGGTGTTGGGTCCGCCGCCCAAGCCTATGCCAAAATCCGTGCCGGTGCGTCGGCTGTGCAGCTATATACCGCGCTGGTTTACGGTGGTATTTCGCTGGCTGATGATATCGCCCGTGGTCTTGATAAGCTGCTGGAAAAAGACGGTTTTGCCAATGTTGCGGATGCTGTTGGCACGGGGCGTGCGGATTATTTGTAGGCTGCGGCCTCTAGCCCTGGATATTTCCAAGCAAGCGTCGCACCGCGCACGATGAAGCTGAACAACAGTCCGATCCACAGCCCGTGATTGCCGAATAATGCCATCAGGGGGATCACGGCCGCGAAATATGCGATGGCCGAGACGATCATCATATTGCGCATGTCGCGTGACCGTGTGGCCCCGATGAATATGCCGTCAAACATCCACGCGGCGACCCCAACAACGGGGGCGGCGATCATGTAAGGCAGGTAATTGCGCGCAGTTGATTGCACATCTGGTGCGGTGGTCATGATGTCGATGATCGACGGGCCTGCAACAGCGAATGCAAGTGCGAGTGCGCCGCAGACTGCCACCCCCCAGCCGCTTGTGAGCAGTGCGCCCCGCCTGAGCCGTGCCGCGTTTTTCGCGCCCAGCGCTTGCCCAACGAGGCTTTCTGCGGCGGCGGCAAATCCATCAAGCGCATAGGCGGTGACGTGCAGGAATTGCAGCAGGATTTGGTTGGCTGCGAGGTTCACATCGCCGAAATCAGCGCCCCAAAATAGAAAGCTGACGAAGATCGCTTGTAATAGTACCGACCGGATCAAAATGTCAGAGTTCACGACCCCCATGTTGATCAGGCGCGCGCGGTCAAACACCCGTGCTGCATTGCGCCATGCGGTCCCTGCAAATGCGTCGCGGCACAGCCACAGCCCCAGCAGTAAACCGCCCCATTCTGCGATAAATGTCGCCCAGCCGACGCCCGCGACCCCCCAGTCGAAATGCAGTACGAACAGCAAATCGAGCCCGATGTTGAGGCCGTTCATTACGACTTGGATCGCAAAGACCCCTGCCGTGCGTTCTTGGGCGATAAGCCAACCGATGATGCCGTAAAGTGCGATGGTTGCGGGGGCCGACCAGACCCGAATGCTCATGTATTGCCGCGCGAGGTTTTCGACCTCTGCGCTGGCAGGCGAGACCTTAAACGCGAGCCAGAACAGCGGGATTTGTGCGAGGATCATGACAGCCCCTGCCCCGAGCCCAATCAATAATGACCGTGATAATAGGGCGGCGACTTCGGCGTCGTCATTTGCGCCCGCGGCTTGGGCCGTTAGCCCCGCCGTGCCCATGCGCAAGAACCCGAAAATCCAATAGAATGCAGTCAGGATCACAGCGCCAATGCCAACGGCACCGATCGGCGCTGCCAGCCCAAGTTGCCCAACAACGCCTGTATCCACGACGCCAAGGATCGGCACCGTCGCGTTGGACAACACGATCGGCAGCGCGATATGAAGGACGCGGCGATGTGTCAGGCTGGTATCAGCCATCGCGTGTGGGCATCAGGAAATGCCCTGTGGCTTGGGCAAACATGCGGGTCCGGTTGTCTTGCCAGCCTTCGACATGCACCGATGCATAGCGCCTGCCAGATCGGTTCACCCGTGCACGTGCATAGGCATCGCGCGGCAGGCCAGAGCGCAGATAATCGACGCTAAAATCAATAGTTTTGGGCAGCAGGATGCGCGGGCTGTCATCGGTGATTTTGCCGGCTTCCATGTCTTCCCAAGTCATCGCCCATGACAATTCAATAATCGCCGCCGTTTCAAGGAAGGCTGCGGTGACGCCGCCGTGCAGCGCTGGGATCATCGGGTTGCCGACGTTGCGTTCACTGTACGGCAGGACCGCGGTAAGTTCATCGCCGTGTCGCTCAAAGCTGATGCCGAGGAATTGTATGTACGGCACGCCAGCCACGAGATTTTGCAGCATTGCGTCGCGGCGCTGTTTGATGATCTGGACGGGTTCAGGGCGCTTCATTTTGATTTCCCTTTTCCAGACTCGACGGTGAATGCGCCTGTGGCAGCGGCGACGGGTCTGTCCATGTCTGCGTCCATCGCGGTGGCGCGCACAAAGGCCACGGAGCGGGTCATGTGGTAACATTCTGCAATGGCGGTAATCATGTCGCCCGGTTTGGCGGCGCGCATATAGTCGATGCGCAGATCAATCGTGGCCGTACCCATTGGCGAAGACGGATGCGACATCACAGCCGCCCCGCCGCAGGTGTCCATCAACGCGGACACAGCCCCGCCGTGGATCACCCCAGTTTCAGGGTCGCCAATCAGGCGTTCGTCATATGGCATCGTGATCACGGCCCGCCCTGCGCCGATCTCGGCCACTTTCATGCCGAGCGCTTGCGCGTGCGGGATCGCTTCGATGAATTGTCGCGCCAAAAGCTGTTGGCGGGCTTGTTGTTCGTCAGACACGTTTTGGCTCCAGTGATATTTCGGCCAACTTCGCACTTGCCCAACTGGTTGCAAGTGCTATATCTGCAATTGAGAGTTATTCGCAACAAGGAATCGCTGCAATGCACGCCACCACAATTATGCCGACTGCAACGCAATTGCGCCGCATTGGACCGTTTAGGCCCAAGCGGTTGTTTGTCGCGCTGATCTTACTGACGCTGGCGGTGGCCCCCGGTCTATTGGGTGAATTGACACGCGGATTGATGGTGGATGCCTATACCCAAGTGTCCGCATTTGTGGCCGCGACATTGCTTTTGTTTTACGGTGCTGAACGTGTATTCCGGTTTAACATTGGCGAGGCCCTAAAGGGTGCAAAGGGGTTCCAAGTGCCGCTTGCTGCCCTGCTCGGCGCAACGCCCGGCTGTGGTGGCGCGGTTGTGGTTGTGGCTGCGTATTCATCAGGCAACGTGGGCTTTGGTGCTGTGGTTGCGACGCTGACTGCCACGATGGGCGACGCCGCGTTTCTGCTGATTGCGACCCGCCCTGATGTGGCGATGGTTGTGTTGCCGCTGTCATTTGCGATTGGCATTGCGTCGGGTTGGATCGTTGATGCGTTTTCACGCGAAGATATGACCGCGAACACCAGTGCGCATTGCGAGCTGGCGCCGCTGATCGGGAAGACCCGCTTTCGCGACTATGCGTTTTTGGCAGCCGCCGCACCAGGTTTGCTGATTGGTGCCACGCAGCTTTCTGGCGCAAATGTCTACGACGTTTATGGATCAATGGTGACCGTTGTGGGTCTGATTGGGACTGCGATTGGCCTGCTCATCTGGGCCACATCAATTGTGACTGCGATGACAAATGAAAACGATAGCCCGCTAACACGCATGGCCGAGGAAACGGCGTTTATTTCGGTTTGGGTGATCGGGGCTTATCTGGCCTATGACTATATTGTTGCCTTCACCGGCTTGGACCTTGAATTGATGTTCAGCACGGTCGCCCCATTGCTGCCGCTGATCGGCGTTGCAATTGGCCTTATCCCCGGATGTGGACCGCAGGTTTTGGTGACAACATTGTACATCAACGGGCTGATCCCGTTTTCCGCCCTGATGGGAAATGCGATTTCTAATGACGGTGACGCGCTGTTCCCTGCGATCGCATTGAACCCGCGCGCCGCGATCTGGGCGACGATTTATTCAACGATACCAGCGACGATGGCTGCATATGGGTTCCATATCTTTGCGCCTAATTTCTTGAACTAATCCGTCTGTTGCCCCGAGCCTTTGCAACCGCTAGGCTTAGTGCAACGGAGGATCACAATGTCGACACGCCTAACATTCAAAGACATGTGCGCCAATTTTGACGTGACCCCACGGACGTTGCGGTACTATGAATATATCGAATTGCTGACGCCTGACAAAGAAGGCCGATCCCGATTTTATGGCACCCGCGAGGTGGCGCGCATGACGTTGATCTTGCGTGGCCGCCGATTTGGGTTCTCGCTTGAAGAGATCCGTCAATGGCTGATGATCCGCGAAAACGAGGGCACCACTGCGCAAATGCAGCACTGGGTGGCGCTTGCAGATGGTCAAATTGTCGAACTGATCGAGCAGCAAAAACAGCTGCAGGAAACATTGGACGAGTTGCAAAAGCTGCGCGACATGACGGCAAAAACCCTCGGGTGATCGGCTGAATCCCTTACTTTAAGGGAAAACTCTTGTATTTCATCATCATCTTTCGTTTTGCATAAGTTGCGCATTCCCTAGCGTTATCTTTGCTGACCTTTCGTCAAGCCAGAAATGACGTAGCGTTCCGTTTACGTTAACGTCAATTTATCTTGTATGCTCAATCATGAACTCGCAGATGCAAGGCATCAAGCCACGCATGAATGGGACCGTGACCATGACAACTGAAACAATGAGCATCCGCGATATGTGCCTCACATTTGATGTGACGCCGCGCACATTGCGATTTTACGAGAGCAAGGAACTGCTGTTCCCTGTACGCGACGGCCAACGCCGTTTGTTCACCAAGCGCGACCGCGCCCGCCTAAAGCTGATCCTGCGCGGCAAGCGCTTTGGCTTTAGCCTTGAAGAAATCCGCCAGCTTTTGGATTTGTATCACATGAACGACAGCCAAGAGACACAACTGTCTAAAACCTACGAATTCGCCGAACACCACTTGGCCGCCATGCAAGCCCAAAAGGCTGAGTTGGACGAGGCTATCGGAGAGCTGAAGACACAAATGAAATGGGGTGCCAAAAAGCTGGCCGCCATCTCAAAGGACCAATCGGCGGCCTAACCGCCCCCCCACCCTAGACAGAGAGACATCTGACATGCCGATCTACAACGCCCCCGTCAAAGACTTGCAATTTGTTCTGCACGACCTGCTGAAGGTATCAGAGCAAGACATTCCAGGGTTTGAGGACCTCGACCCTGAGTTCACTGGCGCTGTGATCGAAGAGGCCGGCAGGGTCGCATCAGAGGTGTTGGCCCCGCTAAATATGGTCGGTGATGTCGAAGGCTGTGTGTTGGAAGACGGTGTCGTGCGCACGCCAACAGGTTTCAAAGATGCGCTTAAGGTCATGAAAGACGGCGGCTGGACCGCGATGGATTGTGACCCTGAATATGGTGGCCAAGGCCTGCCGTATGTGATGCACACCGCCGCCCAAGAATTGATGGTATCCGCCAATATGGCGTTCCAGATGTATCAGGGCCTGACCCACGGTGCCTATTCCGCGATCCATGTGCATGGGTCGGACGCGCAGAAGCAAAAGTTCCTGCCCAAAATGGTCACATGCGAATGGACCGGCACGATGAACCTGACTGAGCCGCATTGCGGCACCGATCTGGGTTTGATGCGCACCAAGGCGGTGCCACAAGACGACGGGTCTTATAAGATCACTGGCCAGAAGATCTTCATCTCGGCGGGTGACCACGATATGGCTGACAACATCATCCACCTTGTGTTGGCCCGCATTCCCGGCGGTCCTGATGGCATCAAAGGCGTGTCCTTGTTCATCGTCCCTAAGATTATCGTGAACGACGATGGATCGCTTGGTGATCGCAACGGCGTGTCCGTCGGCAAGATCGAAGCGAAGATGGGTATTCATGGGAATTCGACTTGCGTCATGAATTATGACGACGCCGAAGGCTATATGATCGGCGAAATGCACAAAGGCATGCGCGCGATGTTCGTGATGATGAACGAAGCCCGTTTGGGTGTGGGCCTGCAAGGATACGCCCAAGCCGAGGTCGCGTATCAGAATGCTGTCGTCTATGCGAATGATCGCCTGCAGGGCCGCGCTGTTACGGGTGTTGAAAACCCAGATGGTCCCGCTGATCCGCTGATCGTGCATCCAGATATTCGCCGCAATTTGATGGATCAGAAATCATTTGTGGAAGGTGCGCGTGCGCTGATACTTTGGGGCACCTATCTGATCGACCGTGCGCATAAGAACGATGATGCCGACGCCGATGGTCTGATTACCTTGCTCACCCCTGTGATGAAAGGGTTCTTGACCGACAAAGGTTTTGAATACGCCACCGCAGCCCAGCAAGTTTACGGCGGTCACGGCTATATCGAGGAATCGGGCATGTCCCAATTCGCCCGCGATGCCCGTATTGCGATGATCTATGAAGGTGCCAATGGCGTTCAGGCCTTGGACCTTGTTGGTCGCAAGCTGGCCCAAGACGGCGGCAAGCACGTCATGGCGTTTTTCGAAATGGTCAAGACGTTCATCAAAGACAACGAAGGCAACGCGGCGCTGAAAGCTGACTTCCTTGATCCGTTAAAAGCCGCATCAAAGGATATGCAGGCCGCAGGTATGTATTTCATGCAAAACGGCGTGAAAAACCCGAACCATGCGTTGGCTGGATCATATGATTTCATGCACATGATGGGTCACGTTTGCCTTGGTCTGATGTGGGCGCGCATGGGCAAAGCCGCGATGGATGCGCTTGAGGCTGGCGCGTCTGACAAGGATTTCTACGAGACCAAGATTGCGACTGGTCGCTACTACATGGCCCGTCAATTGCCCGCCACGGCGATGCATTTGGCCCGTATCAACACTGGCGCCGATACCGTGATGGCGCTGGAGGCTTCGCAGTTTTAAAGACATGATGGGTTAAAACCCATCCTACGAAATAAAGGACTGTCCGATATGCCTAAGCGTCTGCGATTAACCCGCCGTTTTCCTGTTGCCATGACAGAGGACGGATATCGCAGGCTCAAACGGTTTGCCAAAGATAGTCAGTTGGAAGAGGGCGAGGCGCTGTCGTTTTTGTTCGAGAATTTCAATTCGGTGATCAATGAGGACACGTTTGGCCAGCGTTTGAAGATGTTTCAAAACGAGCTAGAGGACCGCAAGCGTTGAAAAGGTGAGTATTTGCGAAAAAGCGAGGGGAAAGGGCCGACACTCAGAGAGTTCCCCGCATTGAAGGGGCGCAGCAACCGAGCGCCGGTGCCTCGCTTTTTACGGCCATCGGCTCTCCAGCCTGTACCGCCCTGTAAGTTTTCGACATCGTGCTTAAGTAAGAGTTAATAGCGGGCACCTTTATCTCGCTTTGTTCTAAATACTCAAAATACAGCGCCCACAACGTGGCGCACCATCTGGGAGGATGTCCGACATGACCATGAAGTTGCATTGCTTTGGCGAAAGCGGGAACGCCTATAAGGCCGCATTGACGCTTACGCTGGCCGACCAGTCTTGGGAGCCTGTGTTCGTTGATTTCTTCAACGGCGCCACCCGTTCCGACGAATTCCGCGAATTGAACGTCATGGGTGAAGTCCCTGTTCTTGAAGACGGCGACATGGTGCTGACCCAATCGGCCGTCATTCAGGATTATGTTAGCTCCAAATCTGGCAAGCTGGGTGGCAAGTCCGCTGCTGAACGTCGTGAGGTTTTGCGCTGGATGTTCTTCGATAACCACAAAGTGAGCGGCATTGCAGGCATGTTGCGGTTTCAGATGAATTTTCTGCCCGAAGCAAAACGTAACGCCGATGTCATCGGGTTTATGTCGATGCGCCTTGCCGCTGCGTTGAAGGTCATGGAAGCCCATCTATCTGATCGCGACTGGTTGGCCGCGGAGGCCATGACCATCGCTGATATCGCCTGCGCCGGATACTTGTTTTACCCAGAGCCGTTCACGTTTGACCGCGCTGATTACCCTCATATCAACCGCTGGCTCGACGCGATTGCCGCCACGCCCGGTTGGAAACACCCTTATGATTTGATGCCCGGCTCGCCTGCTGACCGCGCCTAAAGGAGACCCCCTATGACCGAAGCTTATATCTATGACGCCGTGCGTACCCCGCGTGGCAAAGGCCGCAAAGACGGCAGCTTGCACGAGGTGACATCTGCCCGCTTATCCGCTGGCATCATGAACGCCCTCAAGGATCGCAATGACCTGCAAGGCCATGCGGTCGAGGATGTGATCTGGGGCAATGTCACCCAAGTTGGTGAACAGGGTGGCTGTTTGGCCCGTACTGCTGTGTTGGCGTCCGAGCTTGATCAATCGATCCCTGGCCTGTCGATCAACCGCTTTTGCGCGTCTGGCATGGAAGCTGTTAACTTGGCTGCCAACCAGATCAAAGGCGGCGCTGGCGGTGCATATATCGCAGGCGGCGTTGAGATGATGGGCCGTGTTGCAATGGGCTCCGACGGTGCTGCGATTGCCGTTGATCCGTCTATTGCGATGGATACTTATTTCGTCCCACAGGGTATTTCAGCCGATATTATCGCGACTGAATATGGGTTTAGCCGTGACGACGCCGATCAGCTGGCTGTTGAAAGCCAGAACCGTGCTGCCGCCGCTTGGGCTGACAACCGGTTTTCTCGGTCCATCGTTCCTGTCACAGATATGAACGGCCTGCCCATTTTGGGCCACGACGAATACATGCGCCCCGGAACCGATATGCAAGCGCTGGGGTCGTTGAACCCTGCGTTTCAGATGATGGGCGAGCATATGCCCGGCTTTGATAAAGTCGCGCTGATGAAGTACCCGCATCTGGAAAAGATCAACCACATCCACCATGCGGGCAACTCGTCTGGTATCGTTGATGGTGCCGCTGGTATTCTGGTTGGGTCCAAGGAATGGGGCGATGCGATGGGTTTGAAACCGCGCGCTGTTATCCGTGCCACAGCCAAGATCGGCACTGATCCAACCATCATGTTGACCGGCCCTGTGCCTGTTACCGAAAAGATTTTGGCCGATAGCGGCATGTCGATCAGCGACATTGATCTGTTTGAAGTCAACGAGGCGTTTGCGTCCGTGGTTCTGCGGTTCATGCAGCGATTTAATGTCGATCATAGCCGCGTCAACGTCAACGGCGGGTCGATTGCGATGGGTCATCCGTTGGGTGCCACAGGTGCGATCATCATTGGCACGTTGCTGGATGAACTGGAGCGTACAGGCAAATCAACTGGTCTTGCCACGCTTTGCATCGCATCCGGCATGGGTGCCGCCACAATCATTGAACGCGTGTAAGGAGCATCTGACATGACTGACTTTATTATGAAAACCGATGCCGACGGCGTGGCCACGATTGTGTGGGACACGATCGGCAAATCCATGAACGTGATGAGCCGCGACAGCATGCAGGTTTTGAACGCGCTGATCGACGACGCACTGGCCGACGATGCCGTCAAAGGCGTGATTATCACGTCTGGCAAGGCTGGCAGTTTTGCCGGTGGCATGGACCTAAATGTGCTGGCGTCGATCCGCGATGAGGCGGGTGACGACCCTGCCCAAGCCCTGTTTGATTTCACGATGGCTGGCCATACGATGTTGCGCAAGATCGAGCGTGCAGGCATGGACCCAAAGACCAACAAGGGTGGCAAACCGATTGCAGCCGCGCTGCCTGGCACGGCGCTTGGCATTGGCCTTGAGCTTCCGCTGTCCTGTCACCGCATTTTTGCAGCCGACAATCCAAAGGCCAAAATCGGCCTGCCCGAAATCATGGTCGGTATCTTTCCCGGTGCTGGCGGCACAACCCGTTTGGTCCGCAAAATGGGCGCGATGGCTGCGTCTCCGTTATTACTAGAAGGCAAGATGAACAGCCCACAGGCCGCGTTGCGCGCTGGCGTTATCGACGAGGTTGTTCCGGCTGATGAATTGCTGTCTGCCGCTAAGGCATGGGTTTTGTCCGAACCTAAGATCGTCAAGCCTTGGGATGAAAAGGGCTATAAAATGCCCGGCGGTGCGCCGTACCATCCGGCTGGTTTCATGACGTATGTTGGTGCCTCTGCGATGGTGAACGGCAAGACCCAAGGCGCATATCCTGCCGCCAAGGCGCTGCTGTCCGCCGTGTACGAAGGTGCGCTGGTGCCGTTTGATACCGCGTTGAAAATCGAGGCGCGGTATTTCACCCAAGTCCTGCTGAACCCGTCGTCATCCGCGATGATCCGGTCTTTGTTCATCAACAAAGAGGCGCTTGAAAAAGGTGCCAACCGTCCTGACGTGGCTGACCAAAAGGTGACCCAAGTCGGCATTATCGGTGCGGGCATGATGGGCGCAGGCATTGCGCTTGTGTCTGCGCTTGCGGGTATCAAAGTTGTGCTGATTGACGCCAAACAAGACGCGGCTGATCGCGGCAAGGATTACACCGCGACCTATATGGACAAGGGAATTTCGCGCAAAAAGGCGACCCTTGAAAAGAAGGACGCGGTGCTTGGTCTGATCACTGCGACGACCGATTACGCCGCCCTTAAGGGCTGTGATTTGGTGGTTGAGGCGGTATTTGAGGACGTGGCTGTTAAGGCCGAGGTCACCAAAAACGTTCAGGCTGTGACTGGCCCTGATTGCGTATTTGCGACCAATACGTCGACCTTGCCGATCACTGAATTGGCTAAGGCTGCGGCGGATGCTGAGACCTTTATTGGTATCCATTTCTTTAGCCCTGTCGACAAAATGGCGTTGGTCGAGATCATTAAGGGTAAGCAAACTGGCGATGTGGCGGTGGCCAAGGCGCTTGATTTTGTCCGCCAGATCCGCAAAACGCCAATTGTTGTGAATGACGAGCGGTTCTTTTACGCGAACCGCTGCATCATTCCGTACATCAACGAAGGTATTCGTATGGTCCGCGAAGGCGTCGCGCCTGCCCTGATCGAGAACGCTGCCAAGCTGGTCGGTATGCCGCTGGGACCGTTGCAGTTGGTGGATGAAACATCCGTTGATCTGGGCGTCAAGATTGCCAAAGCGACGAGGCTCGCAATGGGCGATACGTACCCTGACGGCGAAGTTGACGAGGTTTTGTTCTGGATGTTTGACGATGGCCGCCTTGGTCGTAAGTCCAAATCGGGCTTTTATGCTTACGATGAAAAGGGCAAGCGTCAGGGTCTTTGGGAAGGTCTTGCGGCCAAATATCCGGTCGCTGCCGAACAGCCCGATCTGATCGAAGTGCAGCACCGTTTGTTGTTTGCGCAAGTGTTGGAAGCCGTCCGCGCGTTGGAAGAAAACGTGCTGGAAGACATCCGCGAAGGCGACGTTGGCGCGATCCTTGGCTGGGGCTTTGCGCCGTGGTCTGGTGGCCCGTTTAGCTGGTTGGATATCATCGGCACGCCTTATGCCGCCGAGCGGTGTGATGAGTTGACTGAACAATTTGGTGCCCGCTTTGCCACGCCCGCGTTACTGCGCGAAATGGCTGATAAGGGTCAGTCGTTTTATGGCCGTTTTGATAAGAGTGTCAAAGCTGCGTAAGCGAAATTAGATGACAGGAAAGGGCGTGGACTGCGAGGTCTGCGCCCTTTTTTTATGCGGGGTCAAATGTGTAATTTGACCGTGTTATGTCATCTGCACAGAGCGACTTTATCAGCGATGCGTCCGCGTCATTGTAGAATGGCCGCCAATCACGCGGGCGGGTGGATTGATTGATGTGTTCAATAGTTAGCTCAAAACCTAAGTGTTTCCAAAGCGGTTGCAGATCGTCCGCTAAGTGTTCGATACGAAAGAATAAAGCTGTGTCGTTCACGTAGGACGCATAGGGATTTTTCAGCACGCTTGCGCGGGTTTGGTCCGCATTTAGGAACGTGCTGAAACCCGTTGATTGCGCCAATTTAACAGCCGGATGCGCAAACGACTGCGCCTTTAGCCATGTGTAATAGCTAACCATCCGGTCCCACGGATTGCGCACCAATGTGAAGATGAACATGCCCGTCGGATCAACCGCACCTTCCATGTCCGACAGCGTGCTGTGTTTCCAAACACGCCCCTTGGCGGTGAGCGATTTCAGGCGGGCTTTGCGTCGTTTCGCCTTGGGTGTGTCGCCGATTAAAATGTCATCGCGCATGGCCCGCTGCTCGAGTGCTGTCGCCAGCGCGGTGCCCCCGGTTTTGGGGATATGCACAAAGATATAATTGCGCCCCGGCGAGATGATCATGGGTCGGACCGCACCGTGATAATGACCCCTGCCCCGACGATTAGCGCCATGCCGATCAGACCTAACAGCGGCACGGTTTCACCCCACAGAGTCCATGCCCAAAAGCTTGCGAAAATTAGCAGCGAGTATTCAAAAATGGCGACGCTTGAAGCCTCGCCGATTTGGTAGCCACGAAACACGAACGCGATCCCGATAAGCGCGCCGATCGCAAGCACCGCGTACCAACCGAGCATTGTCCCAGTGACCGGCATCCAGCCACGCAGCGGGAACCCTTCGGCACCAAGTGCCCCGCCACTTGGCAAAACCAATATGCCGATGCCGCCGAAAATCAGGAGCATGACAAAAAACCATGCGGTCAATGTCAGGGTGTGCTCGCCTTCGCACCACGCGCGTGTCGCGATGGCCCCGATGGCGTAAAGCAGGCCTGCAAAAATCGGCAAAAATGAAATGGGGTCAAGCGCGCTGGGGTCAGGTCGGATCACCATGAGCGCGCCTAGAAAACCGATGCCAACCGCGAGCCAGCGTATTGGCCCCACGGATTTGCCCTGAAAGATGACCGAGATGATCAGCACAAATAACGGTGCGGTGAACAGCCCTGCGATTACCACTCCGATGGGCATAATCGCGATGCAGCCAAAGTAGATCAGCAACGCGCCTGCTTGGAACAAGCTGCGCCCAATGACCGCAAGCGGTTTGCGCGGCCAAAGCGCGCCTGCCCCCAAGGCCGATGCCACGATCAGCGCACTTAGGACCAGACTGCTCCGGATAAAGTGGAACTGCCACAGCGAGCTATCGGCGGATATGTACGGCAACAGATTATCCGTAAATCCGAGCGTCATCATGCCCGCGAGGATCAGAAAGGCCGCTTGGCGTGGTTGTACCGTTGTTGTCATCTGTTTCACCCCGATGAAATCGCCCATTGATTTAAATGTCTTACATATCCTAATGTCGCGGAAATAGCGCGTTGGGAGGATACACCTATGGGATGGATGGCTGATGAAACCGGCTTGGGCAAGTGTGAAGCGAACTATGTTCCGCTGACCCCTCTGTCACACCTGAACCGCGCGGCGGTTGTTTTTGCGGACCGCGAGGCGCTGATCTATGGTGATACGCGCCTGACCTATGCGCAGTATCACGACCGCGCGACGCGGCTGGCGTCTGCATTGTCGAAGGCGGGGATCAAGTCTGGCGATGTTGTTGCGACGTTGTTGCCGAATATTCCGGCCCAGTCCGAGGCCGCGTTTGGTGTGCCTGCGTGTGGCGCTGTGTTGAACACGATTAACACCCGTTTGGACGTGGACACGGTCGCGTATATTTTCGACCACGGTGAGGCCAAGGCCGCGTTGGTCGATAGTCAATTCCTGCCGATGGTTATGCAAGCGGTTGATCTGATGGATGGCCCTGCCCCGTTGATCATTGAGGTCCCTGATCCGGTTGCTGGCGTCCCTGCGATTGGCGAACAAATCAATTACGAAGATTTTCTGGCGACAGGTGATCCTGCCTTTGTCTGGGTCATGCCCACGGATGAATGGGAGAGCCTTGCGCTGAATTACACGTCCGGCACCACGGGTCGCCCCAAGGGTGTCGTGTACCACCATCGCGGCGCGTATATGATGACGATGGGAACGCCGATTTCTTGGCAGTTGCCTCTGTTCATCAAATACCTACAGATTGTGCCGCTATTTCACTGTAACGGCTGGAACCACACGTGGATGTTGCCTGCACTTGGCGGCACGGTTGTGTGCTGTCGCGATGTATCGGCGAAGTCGATTTACGCCGCGATTGGCGACCACGGGGTCACGCATTTTGGCGGTGCGCCGATTGTTTTGAACCTGATCGTGAATGCAAGAGACGAAGAGCGCCGCGATTTTGATCACACTGTTGAGGTGTTCACTGCTGGTGCACCGCCCGCCCCCGCGACCTTGGCTGCGGTTGGTAAGCTGGGCTTCAACATCACCCAAGTTTACGGGCTGACCGAAACCTATGGTCATGTGACCGAATGCATTTGGGATGATGCGTGGGGCGCATTGCCCGAGGACGAACAGGCCAGCATTAAGGCGCAGCAAGGCGTGGCGTTTCCAGTGATGGAAAGCATCACAGTGATGGACGACAAGATGGTCCAAGTCACGATGGATGGCGCCACCCAAGGCGAGATTGTCATGCGCGGAAATTCCGTGATGAAGGGGTATTACAAGAACCCTGAAGCGACCCAAAAGGCGTTTTCCGGCGGCTATTTCCATTCCGAAGATTTGGCGATCCAGCATTCAAATGGGTACATGCAGATTGCCGACCGCGCCAAGGACATCATCATTTCTGGCGGCGAGAACATCAGCTCTGTCGAAGTTGAGGGCGCGATCATGCACCACGCGGCAGTGAACCTATGCGCTGTTGTGGCCAAGCCAGACGATAAATGGGGCGAAGTGCCTTGCGCGTTTGTCGAATTAAAAGAAGGCGCTGTGGCCGACGAGGCCGAGATTATTGCCCATACCCGCAGCCGTATTGCAGGGTTCAAATGCCCCAAGCGAGTTGTGTTTCTTGAATTGCCGAAAACCTCGACGGGTAAGATCCAGAAATTTGAACTGCGCGTGATCGCAAAAGGCATCTAACCCATCTACCCAAATGCGCCGTCGCCCGTTAAGCTGCAGGTCAAGCAACAAAAAGCAGGCACATGACGGCACTCCGTGAATATGAACGGCTGGAAAGCAGCGGAATTTGGCGCGCCAATTTGGATGTGCAACGCCGTGATGTGGTCGTTGCGTTTGGCAATGCGACGCTGGTCATCACAGATGGCGCCGGCCGCCCGCTGACCCATTGGTCCCTGCCCGCTGTTATTCGTCAAAACCCCGGCAAACGCCCTGCGGTTTTCACCCCCGATGAGGGCGCTGTTGAGACGTTGGAAATCGACGATGATCTGATGATTGGCGCGATTGAAAAGGTCCGCAAGACGCTCGCGAGGTCACGCCCGCAGCGCGGCAAGCTACGGCATTTCATCACGCTTGGGTTTGTGGCGGGTACTGCCGCCTTGGCGGTTTTCTGGCTGCCTGATGCGCTAACTCGTCAGACCGTATCTGTTGTTCCGCAATCAAAGCGCGCCGAGATCGGCACTGTCATTTTGGGACATGTGCAAAAGCTAACGGGGCCGCGATGCCGTGATGCTGACGGGGTTACTGCGCTTGCGCTGCTGCACACCCGTTTGCTTGGCGCTGAGGCTAAAGGCCGAATTGTTATCTTGCCGCAGTTGGCCCAAGGTGCTGTGGCAATGACCGGCGGTATTATCGCGCTTGATCGTCGCATCGTTGAAAATGCCGATGACCCTGCGGTGCCTGCCGGATATGTCATTGCTGCGATTGCGGCGCGGCGCGGCGCTGACCCGCTTGCGTCTGTCCTACAAGCTGTCGGTTTGCGTCAGACGATGGGTCTTTTGACCACTGGAAACCTGCCGTCAGACGTATTGGCCGACTACGCCCGCAGCCTGACAGAGGCCGATCCAACGCTTGCAGATGAGGATGATTTGATTGCGGCGTTTGCAGCAGCCCAAATCCCAACAACACCCTTTGCATTTGCCCGCGACGGGTCTGACGCGCAGACGGTCAAATTGATCGAAGCTGACGCGTTTGCCGAACGCGACGAGCCGGAAATTCTGTCAGACGCCAACTGGATCCGCCTGCAGGGTATTTGCAATATTTAAATGCGCACAAGAAAAGGCCTCGCATAAAGAACCGCGAGGCCTTTTCCCGGGAGACTGGTTAGTTCCGTGTGTATGCGTCGCTGAAACCAGCGCCACGTGCGGCTGTCAGCCCACGGTTCAATGCATTTGCGCTGGCGAATGGCCCCAGCACGACGACTTTGCCACGTGATGAATTGGCCAAGCCAACCGGCAGGCCCATTCCCATGAAGCGCTGACCCAAGGCTTGGGCGTTGCCCGCGTTTGCAAAGACGCCGACCTGCACATAGCGGTGCGTGGTGGCAACGGGTGCGGTGCGTGTCGATACGCGGGCTTCAAATGTTGATGCTACAATCGCGGCGGTCTGCGGCAGGCCACGGTTCGGGTTATGACGTCCGTCACCCCAAACGCGCGTGTAGCCATCTGCCACTGGCAGAACCTCGCGCTGAGATGCGCCGCGCGGGTTGGATGCTGGAATTGGTTTGGGTCCAAGCAGCGGAGCTGTCGACACGCTGACCGAGCTGCGCGTGACCTGGGCACTGGCATCAAATGTCGTGGTGCGTGTTGTGATTGGCTGGGTCTGTGGTCCGCAACGCACGTCTTGCCCAGCTACGAATAACATCGTCGCGGGGCAGTTTGCTGCCGCCAAACGACGCGGTGTCGCAGTTGGCACACTTGGCGTCGCCGGACCCGTCGGTGCCATTGCTGTCAACGATTGGGTTTGCGGGCCACAGCGCACCGCAGCACCGGTTTGCGCGTTTACAAAGCTTCGGCCTGTTGTACGCATATCGGCGCAAATTTGCGCCATTGTCATGCGCAATGGCGCAGCAGCGGCTGCTGCAGGCACGGGCGCAGCCCCCCCACAATCAATCGTCTTACCTGTTGTTGAGCTGACGAAACCCTGCTGCAGGCCGGTCCGCCCAACGCAAAGCGCCGCCTTGGTTCGCAAAGGCGCAACTTGCGGGGTTGGTGCCACAACAGGCGCTACGGCCAATACTGGCGCGTTGCGCACAATTTGGGGTGACCGTGCTGTTGCCGTGGTCGCCGTTGGAATTCGAACAAGATTGGGCGCTGTCGTGATCGACGCCACTGTCTGCATTGGCGCATCTACATCACCGGCTGGTTGCGTGACCATTGGCGCGCGCGCCGTCTGAGCGAAGGTAGATTGAAAACTGCACAGCTGATTGCGGCGGCGATCAACGCGCGGCACCCACGTGACGACACCACCAACACCGGCGCGGATAAAGGCACAGCCATCACTATCGACGAACTGGTTTCCAGAAAAACTAGACGGTGGAAATTCGGACGGCACACCGCTTGATTGCGCCTGAACCGACTGACCTGAAAGAATAAGCGCCAGCGCTGCTGCGCCTAAGATTTCGCGATAGTTCATGCGTGCCCCCACAAGATATTGTGGTAGGATGCCGAACAATCCCCATTTTGTAAAGCAATTGTTCCCGTTTTAGGGTCAATTTTAGGCTTATTTGGTGCCGAACATCCGGTCTCCCGCATCCCCTAGCCCTGGTACAATATATCCATGGTCATTGAGGTGGCTGTCCACTGCTGCTGTGACGATCTGCACGTCTGGATGGGCTTCTTTCATCCGCGCGATCCCTTCGGGGGATGCCAGTAAGCACAAGAAACGAATATTCACAGCACCTGCCTGTTTGAGCCGATCAATCGCGGCGACGGATGAATTACCGGTGGCCAACATCGGGTCAACGGCGATGACCAATCGGTCCTTGAGCGCGGTTGGTACCTTGAAATAATACTCGACTGGTTTGAGCGTTTTCTCGTCGCGGTACAATCCGACAAAGCCGACGCGCGCCGATGGGATCAATTCCAAAACGCCATCAAGCAAGCCGTTACCAGCCCGCAAAATCGACACAAGCGCCAGCTTTTTACCGTCAAGAACCGGTGCGTCCATTGTCTGCATCGGCGTCTCGATGGACCGTGTGGTCATCGGCAGATTGCGCGTGATTTCATAGGCCAGTAGCTGGCTGATTTCGCGCAAAAGCTGGCGGAATTGCGCAGTTGACGTGGCCTTGTCGCGCATGATCGACAGCTTGTGCTGCACGAGTGGATGTTGGACGTGGATCAGGTGCTCAGTCATGTTACTTTTCCTAATTTTTTGGCAATTTTGGCGCGCGTTTCATCGTCGCAGTATGCTGCTTCCAATGCTGTTTGGTTGAGCGCGTCAAAGTCAGCCGTATCCCAGCCGAATGTATTGCTCAGCATGGTGAATTCATTGGTCATCGTCGTGTGGAAAAACGGCGGGTCATCGGTGGATACGGTCACCTTCAGCCCCGCATCACGCATCGCCGCAATCGGGTGCGCGTCCCATCCGGTTACAGCGCCAAGCGATACGTTTGATCCCGGGCACACCTCGAATACGATGTCCTTTTCGACGGCTTCAGCCACCAATTTGGGGTCTTGCATGACGTGGATACCGTGGCCGATCCGGTTGACCCCAAGATCGTGGATGGTTTCGGCAACCATGTCTGACCCACCCCATTCACCTGCGTGACAGGTCAATTGTAATCCAGCCTCGCGGGCCATGTCGTAGGCATAGGCAAAATCGCGTGGGCGCAGGTGGGTTTCCGCCCCGCCCATCCCAAATCCGGTGATGAAATCGCCCTTTGTTTCCGCCGCACAGCGCGAGGATGCTTTGGCATTATCGGGGCCGAAATGGCGAACGGCTGTGGCAATCCCACGCAGAGTGATGCCCGCGTCGCGCTCTGCCTCGGTCGCCGCTTGTTCAATTGCCGCGACATAATCGCGCCATGCGGATACATCGCCGCCGCCGCAGAAATCAGGAGAAATAAACGTTTCAAGGTAGACGACGCCGTGTTCAGCCGCCTCCTCCAAGATCGCTTTGGTCAATCGGTAGAATTCTTGCGGGCCTGTCAGCGGCTCGCAAGCAGCCTCATAGGTGCTTAGGAATTCGGCAAAACCTGCATAGGCATAATTGCCATCTGCATCAAAGATCCGAGAGATGTCGATGTTCTTTTCGCGGGCTAAGCTCGCGATGAATTTTGGCGGTGCCGCGCCTTCGATGTGGTGATGAATTTCCACTTTTGGCATCGATTGATAAGTCATAAGAAGCTGCGTCCTTCCCCAGAATATGGGATGTTCAGGTGGCGTGCGACGGATGCGCCGACGTCCACAAAGGCCACGTGGCCCAATTGTTTATTGCCGATCCCGTGCACCAACACAGGGACCCGTTCGCGCGTATGATCAGTGCCGATCCACGTCGGATCATTGCCGTGGTCTGCCGTCACGATCAGCAGGTCATCGTCGCGCAAGCGCGGTAAAATGCGAGATAGTTCAGCATTAAACCATTCCAGATGTGCAGCGTAACCCGCGACGTCACGTCGGTGCCCATATTGGCTGTCAAATTCCACGAAATTGGCAAAAACGAATGTACCGTCAGGGGCTGCATCGACCCGATCATGCAAGTGACCCATCAGTGCGGCATCACGGCCTTTATAGACCTCATCGATCCCGCGCATGGAAAATATGTCGCCAATTTTCCCAATAGCTTCAACGCGGTGACCTGCGGCATGGGCCATATCGCAAAGCGTATCTGACGGCGGTGCAATCGCGAAATCACGGCGGTATTCGGTGCGTTCAAACCCGTTTTTAGCATCCCCGATGAAGGGCCGAGCGATCACGCGCCCAAGTTTTAGTTTATGCAACATCGGCGAGATGTCTTTGCAAAGTTTGATCAACCGGTCGCGTCCAAACGTGCCTTCGTGCGCCGCAATCTGCAGAACTGAATCCACTGATGTATAACAAATCGGCCAGCCCGACGTCATATGCGCGGGGCCTTCGTCGTCTAATACTTGGGTGCCAGACGCATAGCGATTGCCCAATATACCGTCGGTGCCAGCCGCGTCGCAGATGGCTTTTGTGATTTCGGGCGGAAAGGCGGGGTTGGTGTTTGGGAAAACGTGCCATTCCCACGGCACCGGCACGCCCGCCAATTCCCAATGGCCCGACGGCGTGCCGGTGCCGTGGGACTGGACCTATTTCCCGGATGAGCAGCCCGCCTTTCCCGATGATCTTGTAGAAGAGGTGAAGCGGATTGCCGGTGTGGATGGTATCCTGGGCAATCGCCACGCGCCGGGCACCGCCATCATCGAGGCCGAGGGCGAACGCCATCAGGAAACCGGCTGGCCCATCTGCTACACCTCCGCCGACAGCGTCTTCCAGATCGCGGCGCATGAGGAAAGCTTCGGGTTGGACCGGCTCTATGATCTTTGTGAAACGCTTGCCCCGACGCTGCACAAGATGCGCGTGGGCCGGGTGATCGCGCGGCCCTTTGTCGGCGAGGCAGGCGATTACTGTCTCTTATACACATCTCCGAGCCCACGAGACCTCTCTACATCTCGT
>CAJXTP010000001.1 GCA_913061335.1 uncultured Loktanella sp. | reverse complement strand
TACACCTCTCTATTCGTCGGCAGCGTCAGATGTGTATAAGAGACAGCGCTTGTGCGCCATTTGGTCCCTGCTAACGAAATTCAAACACGCACGATGACGTTTTTGATGTTTACCGATTACGGGATGCCGGTGACGTTTTACAACGATCATTACGATTTATTGTTGGCCCAAGACAGCCTATTTGCCCGCAAGATTAGCACCGAGGCAACCGAGCTGAAGACCCGTTTGGGTAAGCTTTATGCGTCGGGCCGCGACGATTTTAAGGTGTCCAACAAAGGCCGCGGGTTGTTCAAGTTCCTGAGTGGTCGTGGCCGCATTGGCCGCAGGTTTGCATCCCGATTCTGGGAATCCGAAACATCGCTGGGTCGTGAACGCGAGCTTTTGATTGTGGCGTGCAAAAAATGGCATGTTGCCAAGCGCCTTGTCGGGGCTATCCGCCATCACACTGATATTCCGACGATTGAGTATTTGTTTGACGAACAAGACGCGTCTTTGCCGGACCTTGGTGGTATCCAGTCCAATCTGGAAAAGCGCACGAGGCACCGCCGTGCTTTGATGCGGGTGTTGTTCGATTATTACGACACTGACCGTCTGATTATTTGTCTTGATACTGCCAGCCTTGATTTGATGCAGGATTTCTTTTCGGACCGATCGACGACAAAATTATTGGAAATCGAGTGTGGTTTGACGGATGAGTATCTGGCCGGTCACGCCCGCCGTGTCGGGCTTGCTGGCGATCAGACTTCGGATGAGACGTTGGCCCAGTTATTGCCCACGATCCGTTATGACGTGCTGTTTGAAAGCGACCGCATTCGTGATGCGGGTTTCGAGAATTATGGCCGTATCGTCGAGCAGGCTAGCCCTCAGGACAATGCACACCCGATTGCCCGTTTTCTGTCTGTCGACGATGAAACCGCCCGCCAGATCGCCCAAACACCTCACTTATTTGTTGACTAAAGGCCTGCCTGATGACGTTTGATTATGATGACCTGAATATCTTTGCCAAAATACTACGCGGCGAAATCCCGAATGCGACAGTGTTTGAGAATGACCATGCGTTGGCGTTCAACGATATTGTCCCACAGGCTGCGGTGCATGTGCTGGTGATCCCCAAGGGGCCATATGTCAGTTTGGATCATTTCGCGCGTGATGCCAGCCCCGAAGAGCAAATTGGTTTCTTTGCCGCTGTGGCCGAAGTTTGTGCCGTTACAGGCGTCGATGCAGGGTTCCGCGCCATTGCCAACACACGTGCCCACGGCGTGCAGGACGTGCCGCATTTTCACATGCATATTATTGGCGGTCAGCAGTTGGGGCGTATGTTGCCGAAATAGGCGCGCGGCTAATTTTTGGTGAGGGCCAAGAAGACGTCTTCGAGGTCGGATTGTTCGGTTGTGATGTCTTTGATTTCGATCTTCGCATTTCGGATCAGGTCGAGCACCGCGTCCGCGCTGGTGATGCTGGACTGATAGGTGAAGGTCAGTTGCCCGTTGTCTCGTTTGGCCCCAGTGATCGTGGCCGGTAGCGCGGGCAAGGTGCTGTCGCGCGCAGGTGTGATCACGAGCGTTTTATGGTCAAGCCGCCCGAGCAGGTTTTCGGTGCTGTCCCGCACGATCAATTTGCCGTGGTTGATGATGCCGATTTCGCCGCAGATTGCCTCGGCTTCTTCTAGGTAATGCGTGGTCAGGATGATCGTCACACCAGCCGCATTCATTTCGCGTACATTGTCCCACAGCATGTTGCGCAGCGCGATGTCGACGCCTGCGGTGGGTTCATCAAGCACAAGAATTTGCGGCGAATGCACCAGTGCTTTGCCGAGCAGAAGCCGCCGCCGCATACCGCCAGAAAGCGACCGCGAGTGGGCGTTTGCCTTATCCGTTAGGCCGATCAGTTCGAGGATTTCTGCGGTTTTGCGCTGGGATTTTGGCACGCCGTACAGTCCGGCTTGCACGTCCAAAGACCCTGCGGGCGTGAAAAACGGATCGAGATGCGGTTCTTGTGGCATGATCCCAATGGAAGCCCGCGATTGCCGTGGGTTGGTGTCTTGGTCAAAGCCCCAGATTTTCACGGACCCAGCGGATTTGGTGACGAGCCCCGCGAGGATATTAATCAGCGTCGATTTTCCCGCCCCGTTTGGTCCCAGCAGCCCAAAGATTGTGCCGCGTGGAATGTTCAGATCGATCCCGTGCAGGGCCGTTTTGGCGTCGGATTTACCAGTGGCTGCGTAGGTCTTTTTCAGGCCAGAAATTTCGATAGCATTGGGTGTCATGTGCGTCTTTCCTAGCCTGTGTGGCTTGTGTTATGGGTATGTAAGGCGGGCAATGGCTCGCGGCAACCAGACAGGACCGGATATGACCACACCCGACCCAGAAATCCATATTGTAAACGAGTACCGCGTGGTCTGTGATGGTGGCGGCGCGTCTGGTCACCCACGCGTTTGGTTGCAAATCCCTGGTGAACATGGCTGGGTTGAATGCCCGTATTGCGATGCAAAGCTGGTCCACAAGGACTTTGAAGGCAAAGTCTGATCTGGCGGTTGCCCCCGATTGGTGGCACTTTACCCCCAATCTGATTTTGGGGGCCTTACATGACACAGAAATTCGGCAAAGGGTGCCATCTGCATCTGATTGATGGCTCGGCGTATATTTTCCGTGCTTATCATGCGTTGCCTCCGCTTACCCGCAAGTCGGATGGATTGCCTGTGGGCGCTGTCAGCGGGTTTGTGAACATGTTGCAGCGGTATTTGCAGGGCAATACTGGCGCCGATGCCCCGACCCACGTTGCCGTGATTTTCGACAAGGGCAGCCATACGTTTCGCAATGACATGTATGACCTGTATAAAGCGAACCGCGATGCGATGCCTGAGGATTTGCGCCCGCAGATGCCCCTGACCCGCGAGGCGACCCGCGCGTTTAACATTGCTTGCGAAGAAATCGAAGGGTTTGAGGCCGATGACATCATCGCCACCCTTGCCCATCAGGGCCGCGATGCTGGTGGTCGTGTCACGATTTTGTCGTCCGATAAGGATTTGATGCAGCTTGTTGGTGGCGGCGTTGAGATGCTTGATCCGATGAAGAATAAGATCATCGATACTGACGGTGTGCATGAAAAATTTGGTGTTGGGCCTGAGCGTGTTGTGGATGTGCAGGCACTGGCTGGCGATAGCGTTGATAACGTGCCCGGAGCGCCTGGAATTGGGATTAAGACGGCTGCATTGTTGATCAACGAGTACGGTGATCTTGAGACATTGTTGGACCGTGCAGGCGAAATTAAGCAACCAAAGCGCCGCGAAAGCCTGATTAATAACCGTGCCCAGATTGAGCTGTCAAAGCGGTTGGTTAGTCTTGATTGCGCGATGGATTTGCCGTTTGATTTGGACAGTCTTGAGGTCAAAGATGCTGTTCCAGAGGACTTGTTGGCGTTCTTGGTCAAGATGGAATTTCGCACGATTATAAAGCGCGTGGCGGACAGGTTTGGTGCAGCTGCACCCGAGATTGAAGATGCCGCACCTGCGGGGGCTGTTGAGGCGGCTCCGTTCGATTCTGGTGCTTATGAAAAGGTCAGTGACGTCGCCGCGTTGCAGGTTTGGATCGACCGGATTTATGCCCGTGGGTATGTTGCCGTTGATACGGAAACGACTGCGTTGAATGAAATGCGCGCCGAGTTGGTTGGGGTGTCGTTATGTGTTGAGGCTGGTCAGGCGTGTTACATTCCGTTGACCCATAAGGCCGCCGCCCAAGATGATCTGTTTGGGTCCGATGCCCGTGCTGAAGGTCAGATGGATTTTGACGTCTGCATCGCAATGTTAAAGCCGATGTTGCAGGACGAAGGCATCCTGAAAATCGGGCAGAATATGAAATACGATTCCAAGATTTTTGCGCGTGTTGGTGTCGCTGTTGATCCGATCGATGACACGATGTTGATGTCTTATGCGATGCATGGTGGTTTACATAATCATGGCATGGATTTGCTGTCGCAGCGGTATCTTGGTCATACGCCTATTCCGATTAAGCCGCTGTTGGGCGCGGGCAAATCTGCGATCACGTTTGACCGTGTGCCGATTGATGATGCGGTGAAATATGCAGCCGAGGATGCTGATATCACGCTGCGCCTTTGGCAGATGTTCAAGCCGTTGTTGCATACCAAGAAAGTCACCACTGTTTACGAGACGTTGGAGCGTCCGCTGGTGCCTGTGCTCGCCCAGATGGAAATGCACGGGGTTAAGGTGGACCGCGATGCGCTGAGCCGGATGTCGAATTCGTTTGCGCAGAAAATGGCGGGGCTTGAGGCGGGCATTCACGAGATAGTCGGTCGGCCGTTTAACGTCGCATCCCCCAAGCAGTTGGGCGAGATATTGTTCGACGAAATGGGTCTTGAGATGCCGGATGGCAAGAAGCCATCAACGGGCAAAACGGGCGCATATTCGACGGGCGCTGACGTGCTCGAAGACCTTGCGACGATCCATGATTTGCCGCGTCTGATTTTGGATTGGCGTCAGTTGGCCAAGCTGAAATCGACGTACACCGATGCGCTGCAAGAACATATCAACGCCGAGACCGGCCGCGTGCATACGTCGTATTCGATTGCTGGGGCCAACACGGGGCGGCTTGCGTCGACGGACCCGAATTTGCAGAATATTCCGGTCCGGTCCGAAGAAGGCCGCCGTATTCGCGAGGCGTTTATTGCCGATGAAGGCAAGGTGCTGGTCAGCTTGGATTACAGCCAGATTGAGCTGCGAATTTTGGCGCATGTTGCAAAGATTGATGCGCTAAAGCAGGCGTTTAAGGACGGCGTGGATATTCACGCGCAGACCGCATCGGAAATGTTTGATGTGCCGCTGGAAGACATGACACCTGATATTCGTAGTCAGGCCAAAGCGATTAACTTTGGTGTGATTTACGGGATTTCAGGGTTTGGGCTGGCGCGGAATTTGCGGATACCGCGCAAAGAAGCGCAGGGATTCATTGATCGTTATTTCGAACGCTTTCCGGGCATTCGCACATATATGGATCAAACGGTGCAGTTCGCTAAGGACCACGATTATGTCGAGACGTTGTTTGGACGTCGGATCAATACGCCCGAGATTAATGCCAAGGGACCGCAGGCTGGCTTTGCCAAGCGGGCCGCGATTAACGCCCCTATTCAGGGCACGGCGGCGGATGTTATTCGCCGTGCGATGATCCGTATGCCCGATGCTATCGCGAATATTCCGGCCAAGATGCTGTTGCAGGTCCACGATGAATTGATCTTTGAAGTGAATGCAGATGCTGCGGATGATCTGATTGTTGCCGCCCGCGGCGTCATGGAAAATGCGTCTGATCCGGCGGTGAAGCTGGACGTGAAATTGGTTGTGGATGCGGGGCAGGGCGCGAGCTGGGCCGAGGCGCATTAAGCATGATGGGTTAAAACCCATCCTACGCAAAACTGAAAAGGGCAGGCGGTGTTGCCTGCCCTTTGTCGTGTTAGTTGACGGATTTTTCTGAGATCAGATTGGCATCGGTTTGCGCCGCTGATGCAATTTTGATCTGGCGGGGTTTCAGCGCCTCGGGCACTTCGCGGACCAAATCAATGTGCAACATACCGTTTTCATGGGCTGCCCCTGTGACGCGCACGTGTTCGGCTAGTTGGAACCGCCGTTCAAATGCACGGGTTGCGATGCCGCGGTGCAGGTAGGTTTTGGCCGCATCGTCATCGGCCTTGCGCGCGGTGACGTGAAGTCCGCGATCTTTGACCTCAATGGCCAGATCATTTTCGCCAAAACCAGCGACCGCAATAGAGATGCGCCATGCGTCATCATCGGTCTTTTCAATGTTGTAAGGCGGATAGCTGGTGTTGTTTGCGTCGCTCGCAAGCGTCCGATCCATCAGATCGGCGATCTGGTCGAAGCCAACGGTTGCACGGTAAAGTGGTGTCAAATCAAGAGTACGCATGGGTCATCCTTTATCAAGCGATAACAAGTGTTTGGCCTTCCGGTATTGGACAGGCCGTTTTGATTATGGACCCTGTTGAGGCATCCATATCAAATACTTGGGGATGATGAATTACGGTTTCAAGGGGCGATGGGGCTGCGGATTTTCATGTGATTTCTAATCAAGCAAGCCTAGGGCCGCACGAATTTGGCGCCGCCTTCGCCGCGTTGACCGTTGACGATGATATTGCGCGCGCCGCCCGTGCCTTGGCTTGCAAAACTGGTCAAGAGCGTGGCAAGCGGTTGCTGTAGCGATGTGCCGATAGAGATGATTTTGCCGTCTACTTCGGCCATTGCAGAGACGACTGACACGATTTCGAACTGTCCGTCGCGCAACCGGAACACAGGTGCGCCAGATGACCCAAAGGCCACGTCGCAGCTCATTAATAGGACCCCGTCCTGGCGCGACATGACGCTGCAAGATTCTTGCAGACTAGGCGCGTTGGCCCGATCTTTTCCATAGGATACAATGCCGATTTCATCGCCGGTTTGGGGGTGGTTTGCGATCGGATATGGTTTGATCCGTCCGTCGCGAATGGGTTGGTCCAGTTCCAAGATCGCGATGTCGTTCACCACCTCGGAGGTGCCTGTGCTTGGTCCGCCGGGCACGTAATCAGGATGCGCCAGAATGCGTGTAATATTGCGCGATGCCGCGGCTCTTCCATCTCGCAGCCCTGCCTCGAATGTAAAGCGGTTGGCCAAAATGGGTGTGTTGTCGATGTCGAACAGGCAGTGCGCCGCCGTCAGGATAATGCGCGGTTCTATCAAGGCTGCGGTGCAGAACCCTTTGCCCGATATGTCGAGCCTGCCGACCCCTTCCCAGCCTTTGCTGGCGTCGCGTGTTTCCAGCGTCACCAGCCGGCTGTCTTGGGCCAGTGCTGGCGGTGTAGCCAATAGTGCAATGATGACTGCTAGAAACCGCATCCGTATCCCCGTGGTCGTTTGCGCGGTTATTGTCCGCGCTTGCGGCAATAGTATGGCATTAGCGCAAGATTGGCACCTGTGGAGTTTGCGCGCCGTTTCGGTCCAGTCCAGCGGGTCGCGGGCCCCCTGTCGCCCAATCAAGCAATTCGACGGTGTGAACGATGGGCGTGTCTGTCGCTGACCCGATTTGCATCATGCAGCCGATGTTACCCGCCGCGATGATATCGGGCTGCAGGGCTTCAAGGGTTTGCACTTTGCGGTTCCGCAGTTGCCCCGAGATTTCGGGCTGCATCAGATTATAGGTGCCTGCGGACCCACAGCAAAGGTGGCTGTCTGCTGGTTCTAGTACCGTGAAGCCTGCTTTTTTCAGCAGCGTTTTGGGGTGCATTTTAATCTGTTGGCCGTGTTGCAACGAGCAGGCCGCGTGATAGGCAACTTTGGTGTCTTTTGCGCCGCCTTCGGGCAGGTCGAGTTTCATGAGGACTTCGGACACGTCCAGCGCGATGGCCGATACCCGTGCTGCGTCTGCGGCTAGGTCGGAATTGCGGAACATATGCCCGTAGTCTTTCACAGTTGTCCCGCAGCCGGAGGTATTGATCACGATCGCGTCGAGCCCTGCGTCCATCTCAATGGCCCAAGCACGGATGTTTTTGGCTGCCGTCGCGTGGCTTTCGGATTCTTTGCCCATGTGGTGGGTCAGTGCGCCGCAGCAGCCTTGCCCTTTGGGGATCACAACTTCGGCCCCGAGCCGCGTCAAAAGCCGGATTGTGGCGTCGTTGATATCGGTGTTGAGCGCCCGCTGCGCACAGCCGGTCATCAGGGCCACACGCATCTTTTTATCGGCCACATGGAACGTTTGCGGATCGTCGTTGCGTGACACGGGTGGGATCACCTTTGGCGCCATTTCGATCATCGCGCGCAGTCGTTGGTCGGGGATGAACCGTGCAAATGGCCGCCCCATTTTGGCACCCAGCAAGGCAAGCCGGAACCGTGTCGGATAGGGTAGGATGCGTGCCAGAACCCAGCGTAGCACCCTGTCTGACAGCGGTCTTTTGTAGTTTTGTTCGATGTATGCGCGCGCGTGATCGACCAGATGCATGTAGTGCACCCCAGACGGGCAGGTCGTCATACACGCAAGGCACGACAGGCACCGGTCGATATGTTTGACCGTTTTTTCATCGGGGACCCGTTCGTTTTCCAGCATGTCTTTGATCAGGTAAATTCGCCCCCGTGGGCTATCAAGTTCGTCGCCCAAAATCTGGTAGGTCGGGCAGGTGGCCGTACAAAACCCGCAGTGCACGCAGGCCCGCAAAATGTCGTTGGCCCGCTTGGTCCCTGGATCGGTGAGCTGTTCAGGTGTGAATGTCGTTTGCATCAGCCCATGATCCCTGTGTTGAGTATGCCGCGTGGGTCAAATTTGGTCCGAAGCCCTGTGGAAATGGCTGCCAATGGTGCTGGTTCGGGGTGGAATGTTTGGCCTGTTCCACGGATCAATGTCGCGTGTCCTGCGGTGCTGTTCATCGCTGTCCGCACATCTGTTCCTGCGGGGCAAAGTGCCCAGATAAGCCCGCCGCCCCAATCGTATTGAACCGTGTCTGCGCCGATCTTTGCGACCAGTGCCGCCGCGTCTGATGGCTTGACGGATATGCGCCACACGTCGCCTGATTTGCCCGCAAATGCGGTGACGTCACGGATCGCGGCCCAGTCGCCTTTCGTTTCTTGCATGGTTCCAAATGGTGCGAGCAATTTTGACAATGCGTCGGCGCGGTAGGCCACGGATGCGGCGAATCCTTCAAGCCTGAAATGGGTGAGGGCTTGCGTCGGATCATGTGCCACGCCTGTGACCTCAAAAGGCGATCCGAGGGCTGCTGACATCGCCCGAATTGCTGTCGTGTCGTCGAGGTTTGACAGGGTCAGTGTTGTTTGGGCTTCGACTGCTGGTAGCACTTTGAAAGATACTTCGGTCAGGACGCCAAGCGTGCCGTAGGCCCCTGCCATCAACTTAACCAAGTCATAGCCCGTAACGTTTTTCATCACGCGGCCCCCGTTTTTGACGATGTTGCCTGATCCGTCGACGAAGCGCACGCCGAGCATGAAATCGCGGCAGGCACCGACCGATATCCGGCGTGGGCCAGAAATGTTTGCGGCCACAACGCCACCGATTGTTGGCTGTCCGGTGGTCCCCATCAATGCGCGGTGGTCCATGGGTTCAAACGCAAGGCGTTGATTTTGGGTCGCGAGCGTCGCCTCGATTTCGGCGACGGGCGTGCCTGCGCGCGCGACCAGTGTCAGGGCGCCCGGTTCGTGCAGCGTGATCCCGGATAATGCGGCGGTCGATAGGGCCTCGCCCACAACATGACCAATGGGCCGGGTGCCGCCGCCAACAATGCGCAGCGGGCCAGTTGCGGCTTTGATCATGTCGCTGAGTTCAGGTTCAGATGTGGGGGTCATTTTGTTTTCTTTCGGCCAGAAATTAGCTATGCGACGCGGCGGGGTTCGGACGCATCCAATGGGAACACCTTGGCCGCGTTCAGCAACCATTTGGGATCAAACACGTCTTTGACGGCCATCTGTGCCTCTAGGTCTGCCGCGCTGAATTGCACATGCATCAGGTCGCGTTTTTCGATGCCCACGCCGTGTTCACCAGTGAGGCAGCCGCCGACTTCGACGCAGAGCTTCAGGATTTCAGCGCCGAATTCTTCGCACAGTTCGAGGTCGCCTTCTTTGTTGGCATCAAACAGGATCAGAGGGTGCATGTTGCCGTCGCCTGCGTGGAATACGTTGCCGACATCAAGGCCGAATTCTTTGGACATCTCGCCGATCCGGCGCAGCACGTAGGGCAGTTCTGATACGGGGATTGTTCCGTCCAGACACATGTAATCGTTGATTTGGCCCATGGCCCCGAATGCAGATTTGCGGCCAAGCCAAATGCGGCCAGCCTCGTCGGCGTCCTTGGCTTCGCGCAATTCCACGGGGTTATGTTTCGCCGCGATTTCCATGATGAGCGCCAGTTGTGCGTCGATTTCGGCGTCTGACCCTTCGACTTCAACGATCAGTAAGGCTTCACACATTGGGTATCCGGCGTGCGCGAAATTCTCGGTGGCCTCGATGCAAGGGCGGTCCATGAATTCGATGGCGACGGGCAGCACGCCTGCCTTGATAATGTCGGTGACGACCTGTCCGGCGACTTCGGAACTGTCATAGCCCATCAGCACGGGGCGCGCCCCTTCGGGTTTGGGGAGGATGCGCAGGGTGGCTTCGGTGACGACCCCAAGCTGGCCTTCTGATCCGCAGATCACGCCAAGCAGATCAAGCCCGCCCGCGTCCATATATGCGCCGCCTATTTCCACGACGGTCCCGTCCATCATCACCATGGTCACGCCCATCAGGTTGTTTGTGGTCACGCCGTATTTGAGGCAATGCGCCCCGCCGGAATTCATCGCGATGTTGCCTGCGATGGCGCAAGCAAGCTGGCTGGACGGATCGGGTGCGTAGAAGAAACTGTTTGCCTCAACGGCCCCTGTCACGGATAGATTTGTGCGCCCTGTCTGCACCCGAATGTAGCGATCATCGTAATTCGTCTCGATCACGCCATTCATTTTGGCCACGCCAAGAATGACGCTATCTGCGGTCGGCAGTGCGCCACCCGCAAGCGAGGTTCCCGATCCACGCGGCACGACGGGCACGCCCAGTTCATGGCAGATTTTCAAGACGGCGGCGACTTCATCTGTGTTGCTGGGTAAAACCGCACACAGCGGCGGGCATCGATATGCGGTCAGCCCGTCACATTCATAGGCCCGCGTTTCGACCACGTCCGAAATGACCGCATCCTTTGGCAGCACTGCAAGCAGCCGCGCGACGATCTGATCTTTGCGCTCAATTACACTGGCGTCAGGGATAGGCATTTGCATGGCAGTTCTCCGATTGGTAAATAAATATAACCAATTTATGCGGATGGCAAGTTTTTCCGATCCACGGTAGTGATCCTTATGACAATGTTGGAACACGCCGCCCTTTTGCAGACCCTTGATTGGATTGCGATCATCTACATGATTGGGATGTGGCTGTTGCTGAGCCGTGTCATTGAGCATCCGCCCAAATCGCGCCCGTCTGTTACGGTCTTAATGTCCGAACGTCGTCGCGACTGGATGCGTGTTTTTGTTGACCGTGATCCGCGTATTTTTGACAGTCAGATTTTGGGAAGCCTGCGTCAGGGCACCTCATTTTTCGCGTCTACATGCATTTTCGCCATTGGTGGTGTGCTGGCCTTGGCCAAGAATACGGACCCATTGGTTGGTGTCGCCCAAGAGGTCTCGGCCACGATGACACCAGTGTTGATCATCCAGATCAAGCTTGCGGTTGTCGCCGTGCTTTTGACCAATGCGTTTCTGAAATTTGTTTGGGCGAACCGTGTGTTTGGTTATTGTGCGGTGCTGATGGCTGCTGTGCCCAATGATCCTGCTGACCCGATTGCGCATCCTCGCGCCGCCCAAGCCGCCGAGCTGAATATTCGCGCTGCCATGAACTTTAACCGGGGTCTGCGCGCGATGTATTTTGCGCTGGGTGCGTTGGCATGGCTTTTGGGGCCGGTGCCGCTGATGATTTCGGTGACTGTGGTTATTTGGGTGATCTGGTCTCGCGAATTTGCATCGGTTCCGCGCGATATTCTGCTGAAAGAAGACCCATGAAGTATGCCATCATATTGGCGCTTTGGGCTGGTGTCGCATCTGCTGACGTACCTTTGATTGAAGGCGCAACGTTTTCGGACGGTCGGTTTGATGTGACGTTATCGCATCCTGATACTGGCTGGGATCACTACGCAGATGGCTGGCGTGTTGAAGATGCTAGTGGCACTGTATTAGGCCTGCGCGTGTTGGGGCATCCGCATGTCAATGAACAGCCGTTTACACGGTCATTGAAAATAGACGGCCCATTGCCCGCAGTGGTTTACATCCGGCCGCGCTGTATCGTTGACGGGTGGTCCACAGGCACGTTTGATCTCGTAACGCGGTAGGATGGGTTTTAACCCATCTTGCGTCCTTCGCGCAGCCATGCCGCGATGCTTAGCAACGCAGCCAACAGCAAAAACGCCCATGCGGGCAAGATCGGATTGCTGCTAATATCTGCGGTTTGATACGCACCGCGCGGTGTGATCCCGATCCAGCCGCGCCCAGCTGCAGGGCGGCCCGCACGTACGCTACGTACCGCAAAATCACCATCCGCCATCGCCAAGATCCCGCCGCGTGTACTGTCCACGATTGGCTGCAACGTATCCCCTGACGCGATTGTTTGTTCAAACTCGCGCGGCGCTGACGGACCCAAAGCGATGACCGTTTCTTTGTCTGCCTCGCTTAGGCGGTAAAGGCCCACATCGGGTGCCGTCCACATTGTCTCAAACCTGCCAGGCGACATCTCTTTAAGGTCCAAGACGGTTTGCGAGCCATCGGGGTGCGTCACCGTGACGTCCCCCGTCGTATCGGTCAATGTGCGCCGGATGATCTGCATTGTTTGACCATTTGCTTGCGCAAACAATGCTTCTTCCTCCAGATCGGGCTCTTTCATCATCCAATGCGCTAAGCGGCGCAATAGTTCCAATTGCGGCCCGCCGCCTTCAAAACCTCGATCCCAGAGCCATAATTGATCAGATGCAATCAGCGCCACGCGTCCGTCGCCGATCCGGTCAAGGGTCAGCAGCGGTCGGTTATCCAAGCCGGACATCACCGTGTTCGCCGTGTCAGGAACGATCACATCGACCAGCCGGAACCAGCGCCCCCAACCGGGCCCTTCGCCATCTGGATTGGGTGAGAATTTTTCTAATCCTTCGGTCACGGGATGCCGCGCCCCAAGGTCAGTGATTTGCGGTGTGAACCCTTTTTCAAATACCCGCGCCGTCGGTGCACCGGGTAGGATTTGGCCTAAGGGGGACCGGTAAATGCTTTCCGCGCCGCCGTATTCGGGCCCTGATGAAATTAGCACAGCCCCGCCATTGATCACGTAGTCAGTGATGCTGTCGAAATATGCTGCGGGCAAAATGCCCCGTCTGCGGTACCGATCAAAGATGATCAGATCGAAGTCGTTGATCTTTTCCAAGAACAGCTCGCGCGTTGGAAATGCGATCAGGGACAATTCGTCCACTGGCACGCCGTCTTGTTTTTCTGGTGGTCGCAGGATGGTGAAATGCACGAGGTCGACGCCTGCGTCAGATTTCAGCAAGTTCCGCCAAGTCCGTTCACCCGGATGCGGTTCACCAGACACCAGCAAGACCCGCAACCTGTCGCGCACGCCGTTGATCTGAACGACGGCTGCATTGTTCCGGTCTGTCAGCTCGCCGCCGGCAAGCGGCGTCGCAAACTGCACGACGTTCATACCGCCATGCGGCAGGTCCAGAGGGAGCTCAATATCTTGACCTACAGGCACTTGAAAGCTGACAGGTGCATCGCCATCAATCGCGATTGACAGCGACGCCAGCGCGTCCGTCACAGGTGCCGCACCTTGGTCGTCGATCCGCAAAGTTAGCGTCACAGTCTCGCCCATGATCGCAAAGGCGGGTGCGTTTGATATAGTCAGTCGTCGGTCCCAATCAGTGTCGTGACCCGATAGCAGCGTGTGGATCGGGGCCGGTAGGTTTGGCGCCCGTTCTATATCGTGCAGCCGCCCGTCGGTCAGTGTCACGATCCCTGCGACACGCGCTTGCGGTTCTTCGGCCAATGCCGCCGACAGTGTTGTCATAAGTTGCGTGCCAGCGTCGCCGTCCCCATCGGGCACAGTGACAACGCGCAATTCGGTGTTTTCCAATTTGCCGACTTGTGTGCTTAGCCGTGCTAGTGCGTCAGCTGTTTGTTCGGTCCGGTTGCTTAGCTTTTGACTGGCGGTTTCGTCGACTAATGCGATGACGATGTCGGATAGTGGCGCTCGGTCTTCGCGCAAGATCGATGGGTTAGTCAGCGCACCCAACACGGCAAGTGCTGCAAGTCCGCGCAACCACCAGCCATTCAATCTGCGCCAAGCGGCAAAGCCCACGCCAAGCAAGGCCAATACGGCCAGCGCATAAACCGCAATCAACGGCACCAATGGATCAAGGATCAGTGTGTTTGTCATTGTCTATTGCCCCAAACGGTCAAGAAGTGCGGGGACGTGCACTTGGTCGGATTTATAGTTTCCAGTCAGCACATGCATGATCAGGTTGACCCCGAACCGCAGCGCAAATTCACGCTGCCGTTCGCCCGCCGTGCCGCGCCCAACAGGGAACATTCGGTTGCCGTATTGGTCCACCGCCCATGCCCGCGCCCAGTCGTTGCCGCCGATAAACACGGGTGTCACCCCGTCGTTCAGATTGCGAAATGGCATGCCCTCGGCCAACTCGGCCCCAGCGGGGGATGCTTCGACCCAGATGTCCCGACTGGCGTAACGCCCCGGGAAGTCTTGGAGCAGATAGAATGTGCGCGTCAGCACGTGATCTTGCGGGATTGGTTCAAGCGCCGGAATATCAAGACCGCGCGCAATGGATTGCAGTTTGCGCCCCTCTGGGCTGCCTGACCCGAACCGTGCAGTGTCCGCGTCGCGCGTGTCAAACAGGATCATCCCACCGGACCGCAGGTAGCGGTTAAGCTTGCCGTAAGCTTCGCGACTGGGCAGCGATTGGGTCGCTGTCACGGGCCAATACAAGAACGGGTAAAACGCCAGTTCATCGCGTTCCAGATCGATGGCATGTGGTGCGTTTGGCTCAATTGAGGTGCGCTGGAACAAGGTTTGCGACAGCCCCAGCAGCCCTGCGCCCGCCTGTGCGTCGACGTCCGCGTCGCCTGTGAGGATGTGCCCCAGAACGACGGCGGTGGTGGCTGCAATGGCTTCTTCGTCTGTCAGCGCGTGCGCTTCGGGCGTGAATGCCAACATGAGAATGAGTGCCATAGCCACGTCGGCATGGGGCCCGCGCAGCCGCCCGCCGATCAGCAGTGATGCCATTATATCGATGATCAGCAGCCCAAGTGCGCCCGCCAGCAGCCATCCTTTGAATGCGGTTTCGCGCATGCCGGCCATGCCTTGCACGTTGATACGTGCGGGCCATGCGGCGACGTTGAGCGTTGTGTCAGGCCCGACAGCGTTCACGGCAATCTGTTGTTCGGCACCGTTATAAAGCCCCGGAGGTAGGTCGCGCCCAGCAGATTTTGTGCTGAGGATCTCACCGTCGACACCTGCAAGCATCCCGCCGTCTTGCAGCCGCCCGAACCCGTCAAGCACTTGGCTGGGTTGCCAAGTACTACCAGCCAAGGCTTGCGCATCGCCAGCTGCGGGCCGCGTTGAAATGGCCAGCCGTTCGAGCATTTGCACGAACAATCCTGACAGCGGCAATGTTGACCATTCGGCATTGGCAGTCACGTGAACCAGCACGACTTGACCTTCGCCGACAGGTTTGCGCGTGACCAGCGGTGTGCCGTCGGCCAATTGCGCAATGACGCGGGTGGCCAGCGTTGGATCGGGTTGCGCCATGACCTGTGCACTGACCGTCACGTCGTCTGGGATCGCCAGTCCAAAGAACGGGGAGGTGTCGTTGAAGGGTGCGAGCGCTTTTGGTTCACCCCAGCTCATGGCGCCACCGACGCTGCGTCCGCCTGACCGCAAGCGCACAGGTAGCAGCGGGTCTTCGGCGTCGCGTCCAAGATCAGACTCCGCCAGTCTGGGCCCCGCAAAGCGTAAAAGCAGCCCGCCGTTTTCGACCCATGCAATTGTGTCGTCGGTTTCTGTGCCAGCCAAGGTCGCCACGTCAGCCAGCACGATCACATCGGGGTTCGCCAGCAAGATGTCGGTCAAGGTCCCGTCGATGAGGTCAGCTGTTGGCACCAAGGCTTCGCGCAGGTAATGCAGCGGTGACAAAAGGTTCAATTCTTCGCGGCTGCCGCGTCCTGCAATAAGCGCGACTTCGCGTCGTTTGAGCGCGTCATCTGTCAGCGTGACAGCCCCTGCGGACCGCTGGCCTGTGATCTCAAAACGTGTGATCCGGTTGCGCAGTTCTGGCGGTAGGATCAGCGCGGTTGTTCCTGTGGCTTCGCCAGCTTCAAATTCCAGCGTCACTGTTTGAAGCTGCCGTTCTGTGCCTGCAGGGTCGAGCCCGATAGCCGTGACGGGCACGGACGTCGCCGCCCCAATGGGCGTGCGGATTGCAGATAAGGTGATTGCCCCATCCTCAAAGATGGCAGGTTGAAGCCCAAAGGTTGCGCGCGGCGATTGGAAAATTGTGACGGTGCCTTTTGCCTCGAATGCCGAAAGCGCTGCTGTTCGTCCTTCCCAGTCGATGCCATCTGACATCCACTGGGTTTCGAAAGTTGCGGTTTGTGCGGATACCCAATCAGCCACGGCGCGTGGTTGCCATGGTTGTGGTTGCAGGTTTGCAAGGCGGTTTTGCCAAGTGCTTGCCGCACTGAATGTCAGATCGCCTGTGGGCAGGTTGGACAGGTTTACAACGCTGACGGGCCGGTCATTGCGCGCCGCCTCTGATAGGAGTGCGTCGACCCGTTTGATGCGCGCCGTCCAGCTGGGTGCGCCTGCCCATGATCCATCAAGTGCGATCAGCAAATTGCCAGTGCCTGCGCGGTTGTCGGTTGGGTTGAGCACTGGACCTGCGAAGCCGATGATCAGGGCTGCGACTGCGAGGAGCCGTAGCAGCAAAAGCCACCACGGTGTGCGGTCGGATTGGCTTTCGTCGTCTTGTAGGCCCAGCAAAAGCGCCACACCAGGAAAGCGTCGTTTGACGGGGGCGGGGGGTACTGCGCGTAGTAATATCCACAAGATTGGCAGAACGATCAGGCCAAGCAAAAGCAAGGGCGCGGTGAAGCCGAGGGGGCCGAGCGTCCACATTTATCGCGCCTCCAGTGATTGGTAAAGCCAGAGCAGGGCGGATGTGGCGGAGGCGTTTGTGTGGTGTGTGTGGAACTGCCAACCGGTTTGGCGCGCAAGGGTTTGCAGCGCGTCTTTGCGTTCGGCGAGTTTGTCGAGGTAACGTTGTTTAAGGCCGTCTGCGGATAGGGTTTCATGGGTTATGCCGCCACCCATTGACTGGAAGTTGGTGCGGCCACTGAACGGAAACGCTTCTTCTTGCGGGTCGAGGATTTGCAGGATGCAGCCTTTGATGCCGTGGTCTGCGGCCTCAAAGAGGGCCGTTTTTGTGGGGGCTATGTCGCCTAGAAAATCGCTGATGAAAAGGGCGCGACTGTGGGGCAATAATCCTTGGGTGTTGGGGGTGCCGAAATCGCTGTTGTTGTCTTCGCAAAGCAGCGCGGCCATTTGCCGGATTTGACCTGCGCCGCGTTTTGGCGGCAGACGTAGGCCTGTCAGCCCGACCCGTTCGCCGCCGCGTGTCAGCAGGATTGCCGTGGCCAGTGCAAGCGTGCGTGCGCGCGCCGATTTGGTGGGCAGGTTGTCGTCGGATGTGAATTGCATCGCGGCTGATTGGTCGACCCAAAGTAGGACGGATTGCGCGATTTGCCATTCTTTGTCGGCGACAAAGTTGCTGTCAGCGCGCGCCGAGCGTCTCCAGTCGATTGCGCGTGCTTCATCGCCTTGTTGCGCGGGGCGGTACTGCCAAAACGTGTCGCCCATGCCTGCGCGTCTGCGCCCGTGATCGCCCAGCATGACCGTCGATGCCAATTGATCTGCGGCGGCCAACAGCGCGGGCATCGGGCCTGCGAGCTGTTCGGCGGCTGATCTGAGCGTTAGCGCGTTTGTCACGCGACGGCGGCCTGTGTTTGGGTGACGGAGGCTGCGACGTCGTTGATAATATCGGTGATATTGACCCCGCGCGCACGGGCTGAAAACGACAGCGCCATCCGGTGTTCAAGGACGGGCACCGCCATGGCCATGACGTCTTCGGCGCTTGGTGCAAGGCGACCAGACAGCAGGGCTTGCGCACGCACGGTGAGCATGAGCGCTTGGGCCGCACGCGGGCCGGGGCCCCAGCTGACGTTGTCGCGGATCGCGGCAGATGCGTCATCATCGGGGCGGCAGGACCGGACCAGATCGAGGATCATTTCAACGATATTGTCACCCACAGGCATGCGCCGTAGCAGGGTTTGCGCGTCGAGCAGTTCTTGCGAAGTGAAGACCGCAGTTGCTTCGTCTTCAGTCGCACCTGTGGTGGCTATCAGGATGTCTTTTTCCGTGTCGCGATCAGGGTATGGCACATCAATTTGCACGAGGAACCGGTCGAGCTGTGCCTCTGGTAGCGGATAGGTGCCTTCTTGTTCAATCGGGTTTTGCGTGGCGAGCACATGGAACGGCGCCCCAAGCGGGCGGTGTTGGCCTGCGATGGTGACCTGTTGTTCTTGCATGGCTTGCAGGAGGGCGGATTGGGTGCGCGGCGACGCGCGGTTAATCTCGTCTGCCATCAGCAGCTGGCAGAACACCGGCCCTTCGATAAAGCGAAAGCTGCGGGTGCCGTCGGTTGCGGTATCAAGGATTTCGGAGCCAAGAATGTCGGCAGGCATCAGGTCAGGCGTGAATTGAATACGGTTGCCATGCAGGCCCATCACGGTGGACAGGGTATCGACAAGACGAGTTTTCCCCAAACCGGGCAGCCCGACCAAGACGGCATGGCCGCCACATATGAGCGCCGTCAATGTAAGATCCACAACACGGGGCTGCCCGATGAACCGCGCGGCGATACTGGTCCTTGCCTCGGCAAGCTTTGCGCGCAAAATTTCGATGTCTGCGACCAATTGATCGGGGTTTGCCATGACAATGCTCCTGTTTCACCTATATGCTTATAACAACAGATAACCCCAATGACCCCAATGGCAAAAACAATGACTGAACAAAAGAACGTGACCCCAAGCGCCGAAAGCCTTGCTGCAGCCGCGCGCGCCGCCAAAAAAGGCGGATTGCCGCCCATGCATTTGTGGAATCCGCCGTTTTGCGGGGATTTGGACATGCGCATCGCGCGGGATGGGACGTGGTTTTACCTTGGCACGCCGATTGGTCGGGTCGAGCTGGTGAAGCTATTTTCGACGATTCTGCGCCGTGATGGTGACGATTATTTCCTGGTGACTCCAGTTGAGAAGGTCGGGATCAAGGTGGATGATGCTCCGTTTGTGGCGGTAGATTTCAACCGTTTGGATGACGGGTTGGTATTTGAAACAAATGTTGGTGACTTTTTCACCGCAGGCCCTGAGCATCCGATCCGCGTTGTTCGTGATCCGCAAACCGGCGAGCCGTCGCCATATGTTTTGGTCCGCACCAACCTTGAGGCGTTGATTGATCGCAAGTCATTTTACCGCTTGGTTGATGAGGGCGAAGAGGCGGACGTGGACGGAGTTCGCTGGTTTGGTGTCCGATCGAAGGGCGCGTTTTTCGCGATTATTCCAGCGGCAGAGCTGCCCTGATGCCACGTTTTTGCGCCAACCTGTCGATGTTGTTTACGGAGTTGCCGTTCATCGAACGATTTGCGGCGGCCCGTGCTGCGGGGTTTGATGCCGTAGAGGTGTTGTTTCCCTACGATGTTGCTGTGCCTGATATGTTGGACGCGCTGGCCCGCAATGACTTGCCGTTGGCGCTGATCAATTGTCCGCCCCCTAATTATACTGGTGGTGAGCGCGGGTTTGCTGCGGTTCCGGGGTCGCGGTTCCGCCAAGACTTTAAGCGGTCCTTGCGTTATGCAGCGGCGCTCGGTGCGCAGCATTTGCATATCATGGCAGGGGTCGCGGAAGGGCCGGATGCCAAGGTTACTTTTATTGAAAACCTGCGCTGGGCAGCTGCAGAGGCCCCCGAACAGTCGTTGACCATCGAGCCAATTAACCAAAACGACATGCCCGGATATTTCCTGTCGGACTTTGATTTGGCCGCTGAGGTGATTGCCGCTATTGATGCCCCCAATCTTCGCTTGCAGTTTGATGCTTATCACGCACAGAAGATCACTGGGGATGTGCTGGGAACGTGGGCGCGTGTGCGTGACATCACGGTGCATGTGCAGGTCGCGCAGACGCCGGACCGGACGGCGCCGGATCAATCTGATATCGACTTTGCCGCGTTTTTCACAGCCCTTGATACGGATGGATATGACGCGTGGGTCAGCGGGGAATATACCCCCGCCGCCCGCACCAATCAAAGCGTTGGATGGATTGCGTAGGATGGGTTTTAACCCATCACTCCTCCGATAGGGACTGCGCCAATCGCATCAATTGAACGGCTTGCGTGCGGTATCCAAACGCGTCATCCCCGCGATGGGCATTTGCAAGTGTGATTGCATCGTCGTAGGCCCAATCCCCCAGATAATCTGAACCACGCAGCAGCTGCCCGAAGCCCGCAATGGCTGCTGCAAATTGTGCCTCTGATGTGATTGTCAAATCAGCTGAAATTGGTGTTTCGATCAATTGGCTTTGGCTTTTGCCCGGGGCTTTGAACCGCAGTTTGAGGAAGCCTAATTCGACCGACCCTTCAACTGTATCCGACGTGCCGTATCGCAACGGATCGCTCAGGATTGCTGCACTGCCGACAGGTGTCACCTCGTAGATGGCAGTCACACTGTGTCCGGCCCCAAGCTCGCCTGCGTCGACCGCATCGTTGTTGAAATCCTCGCGGCGCAGGCTGCGTGTCTCATACCCGATCAGTCGGTATTCGGCGACGGTTGCCGGATTAAACTCGACCTGTATCTTCACGTCATTAGCAATTGGAAATAGAGCCCCTGACAGCTGATCGACAAGCACCTTTTGCGCCTCTGACAGATCATCAATATAGGCCGCTTGCCCGTTCCCGTTTTGCGCCAAGGCTTGCATGGTTGCGTCGTCCAAGTTGCCACGCCCAAACCCAAGTACGCTCAGGTATGTGCCGCTGTCGCGTTTGTCTGCGATGAAGTCTTTCAGGGCATCTGGATCGTTTAAGCCGACATTGAAATCGCCATCCGTTGCAAGGATTACGCGGGAAACGTCCCCGTCTGCGGCCATACCTTCGGCCACGGCGTAGGCTTGTTCCAACCCGCCTTGTCCGTTCGTTGACCCACCTGCGCCAAGGCTGTTGATCGCTTGTAGGATTGTCGTTCGATCTGATGCGGCTGTCGGCGTCAAAACCTCGCCTGCGCTGCCTGCGTATTCGACGATAGCAACCTGATCTTGCGGGCTTAGATTGTCGAGCATCAGCCGGAACGACTGTTTTAACAGGGGCAGTTTATCGGGCTGGGCCATCGATCCTGATGTGTCGATTAGGAACACGAGGTTCAGCGGCGGGCGGTCGTCGATCGCTGGTTTCTCGCCTTGGATCGCGATGTGAACCAATTGTGTGTCGGCGTTCCAAGGTGTTGGCATGACGGATACTGTGGGGCGGAACGGCCCTTGGCCTGCCGCTGGTCCTGCGTAGTCATAGGGGAAATAGTTGATCAATTCCTCGACCCGCACGGCGTCGGATGGTGGCAAAGATCCGGCGTTCAGGTGTGACCGCACAATGCTGTAGCTGACGGTGTCCACGTCAATTGAGAACGTCGAGACTGGCTCATCGGCGGCGATCTTGACCGCATTGGCCGTTGCATTGGCAAAGCTATCGGTGTTCGCAATTGCCATATTGGCTGTGTCTGCCGAGAAAGGCATTGGTGCGGCCAATGCTCCAAGCCCAAAACCAAGCTCATGTTGTACAAAACCGTTGCTTGCACGTGTATCTGCGAATTCAAATGCAATTTCTGCCGAGGCCATTACTCCGTTGTTCAGGGCCGTTGTAGTGCCATCTGGGGCAGTCGCGATTTCCGCATCAAGGTTGCGGCTATCTTCCAATTCACTTGCGCCCAGAATAGGTGCGGGTTTGCGCCGAAAGTCCTGTCCAACGGGTGTTAGAAATAGAAATCCGCAGGCCACGAGGGCTGTGGTCGCGGTCAATCCGCCGCGTGATGTCAGTGTCTTCAGCATTGTTTTCACTCCTGTTAAAAGGGCGGTTGCCCTGTTTTCAGAAGTAGGACGCGCCTGCTGCGTCGATCCTTGGAGGCTGTCGAAGTTTTTTTGGGCCCGTGCCAAGTTTGCTTGTCTGCGGGCTGCATCAGGTGCAGGGGCCGCCGCGTTCATTGTGGATTTCAGATCATCAAAATCATCGGTCATTGCGTGTCCTCCTGCTTGCGGTGGGCTTTGAGGCGTTTCTTGGCCTCGGAGATGCGCCAGCTGATGGTGCCCTCGGACACACCCAGCACCTCGGCGGCTTGGGCGTGGGTCGCGTCGTCAAGGATCAGCGCGAGCGTGTCGCGCAGGTCATCGGTCAATGTGCCCATGGCGTTGGTCAGCCAGTCGGATTTATCCGCGTCCTCGGCGATGTCGGCGACCCGCCCGATTTCCCAAGTCCCCCAGCCGCTGGTCGCGCGTGCATATGTTGCCTGCTTGCGCCTGCGGTCATGGGCGGCGTTGACGGCTACGCGGTAAAGCCATGTCGTGACCCGTGCGCGCCCCTGATAGCTGCGCAATTTGGTTGGCAGCGCGGTGCAGATGTCTTGGGTCAAATCCTCGGCTTCTGCCCGCGATCCGGTCAGCCGAAAGCAGAACGCAAACAACCTGTCATAGTGCCGATCCAGTAGCACGCCGAAGGCCGCCCCGTCGCCGCAGGCAGCCTGTGTCGCCAAGTCTTCGTCAGTTGTTGTCATACGCATCACGGTGGTTCGACGCGGGCCAATGGTCAATCCTTGGCCCGCTGCAAAATATTTTTGTTTAAACCGACGTGCAGATGTATTTCATTTCCATGTAGTCATCCATGCCGTGTCTGCTGCCTTCGCGCCCTAAGCCGGACTGTTTGACCCCACCAAATGGGGCGACTTCGGTTGAAATGATGCCCGTGTTGATCCCGACGATGCCGTATTCCAGCGCCTCGGCCACCTTGGCGACGCGGCTGATGTCTTTGGCGTAGAAATACGATGCCAGTCCAAAGATCGTGTCATTGGCAAGCGCGATAACGTCGTCTTCGTCCTCAAATTTGAACAAGGGCGCAAAGGGGCCGAATGTTTCGTCGGTGCTGACGATCATGTCTTTGGTCGCCCCTGTCACGATTGTGGGTTCGAAGAACAAGCCGCCAAGCGCGTGCGGTTTGCCGCCTGTCAGGACGGTCGCGCCCTTGGATAAGGCGTCATCGAGGTGCGACTGGACTTTGACCACCGCAGACGGTTCGATCAGTGGCCCAAGGGTGGTACCGTCTGTCAGGCCGTCGCCGACGAGCAGGTTTTCGACCGCGATTTTCAGCTTTTGCGCGAAGGCATCATAGACGCCCGCTTGCACGTAAATCCGGTTGGCGCAGACGCAAGTTTGCCCATTGTTGCGGAATTTGCAGGCGATGGCCCCGATGACGGCCTCGTCCAGATCGGCGTCGTCAAACACGATGAATGGCGCGTTGCCGCCCAGTTCCATTGAGCATTTCATGACCTGATCGGCCGCTTGTTTCATCAAGATCCGCCCGACTTGGGTTGATCCGGTGAACGACAGTTTGCGCACAGTCGGGTTTTCGCAGAATTCTTTGCCGATGCCCGCCGCGTCGTTTGATGGGACGACGGACAGCACGCCCTTTGGAACGCCTGCCTCTTGCGCCAGTTTCGCCATGGCGAGCGCGGACAGTGGTGTTTGGGATGCAGGACGCACCACGAACGCACAGCCAGCGGCCAGTGCGGGCGCCACTTTGCGCGCGATCATTGCATTGGGGAAGTTCCACGGCGTGATTGCCGCCGCCACGCCAATAGGCTGTTTGATCACGGTGATCCGTTTGTCAGCCATGTGGCCAGGGATGGTTTCGCCGTAGTTGCGCTTGGCCTCCTCGCCGAACCATTCGATGAACGACGCGCCGTAAGCGACTTCGCCACGCGATTCAGTCATTGGTTTGCCTTGTTCGGCGGACATGATGATTGCGAGGTCTTCTTGGTTGGCCATCAGAAGATCGAACCATTTGCGCAAAATATTGGAGCGTGCTTTGGCGGCCAAAGCAGCCCAGCCAACTTGCGCCTTTTTGGCCGCGTCAATGGCCCGTGCCACGTCGGCCCGATCAAGGTCGGCGACAGTTGCAATCACATCCCCACGTGCGGGGTTGGTCACGTCAAAGGTTTTGCCAGATGTGGCCGCAGACCATTTGCCGCCGATAAACGCGTCTTCGCAGACCAGATCAGGGCGCGTCAGCATGGATTTGAGGTTGGTGATGTCGTCAAGCATGGTAAGCTCCAATTCAGTTTGCCCCATCTGACCTTGCGCGGTTGCGTTGGTAAAGCGCAAACCGACGCTGGCATTATGAAAGGCCCAAACATGGACATGGACGATCGGTTTGCCAATGGCGCGTATATTGATGGTGCTGCGGATTATCCAGATCGCTGGAACACGCAAGCGGCGGGTTTTCGCGACAGTGTTTTAGCCGAAATTGATGTGCCATATGGCCCAAGCCCGCGTCAGGTGATGGATATTTTTCATCCCAACCGTTTGGCCAAGGGCTTGGTTGTGTTTGTGCATGGCGGATATTGGCGGATGTTCGATAAATCTAGCTGGTCGCATTTGGCGGCTGGTCCTTTGGCGCATGGCTGGGCGGTGGCGATGCCGTCGTATGATCTTTGTCCCGATGTGCGGATTTCGGATATCACCGAGCAGATGACAGCGGCGGTGCGCTTGGCTGCTGCCCGTGTGCCCGGGCCGATTAGATTGACGGGGCATTCCGCTGGCGGACAGATAGTTGCCCGCCTTGCTGGGATGGATTGGGATGGCCGATTGGCCCGTGTAGTGCCGATTTCACCGGTCGCGGACTTGGTCCCATTGATGCAAACGCAGATGCAAGACGACTTTCAGCTAACCGAGGCCGAGGCGATGTCTGAGAGCCCAGTGCATGCCGCAGCACCTGATGTGCCCGTGTCGGTTTGGGTCGGCGCAGATGAGCGGCCGGTGTTCATTGAGCAAGCCCAAGCGTTGGGGTCGGCGTGGGGTTGCAGCGTGACCTTTGCCCCTGATCAGCACCATTTCAATGTGATTGATGGGTTGGCGGACGCGGATAGCCCGCTGACACAAGCCCTGTTTAGCTAAACGCCCGCGCATAACACGGCGGGTCTTCGAACGGGGTGGACCGCGCGAGATAGACGCCCCGCGCAATTGCACGCGCCATGCAGGTGGCCGCTGCGTGGCCGAGGTAAAGTAGGTCGTCGCATTTCACGTTCCCCGTGCTGGCCGCGAAGATCAGGTCGCCGTCGACTGGTGTGTGCGCCGGCACAACCGCCCGTCCGATCCCGTCATGGGCTGCTGTTGCAAGGCGCGTGCACTGTGCTTGGGTCAGTTTTGCGTTGGTCGCGGTGATCCCGATGGTGGTGTTGCGACCGTGTCCTTTGGTTGTGGGCCGCCCTGTCGGGTAGGTCGGAGAGGGGCCAAGATTGCCGAACTCGCCGCCGTGCTCAAATGGTGCTGCCCAGAAATGCGGCCCGTCGCCGACAGTCACTGATCCGACGGCGTTGACCGCGACCAACGCTCCGATGACGGTGCCATCTGGCAGGGTCATGCTGGCCGATCCAAGCCCGCCTTTGAGCGTGGCGGTAGTTGCGCCGAAACCCGCGCCTGCGGTCCCGATGTCAAAGCTGTCGCTGGCGGATGCAAGTGCCTGTGCGCCCAAGGTTGCGTAAGGGTTTTCAAGCCAGTTTTTGTCGCCGCCGTTCAGTAGGTCGAACAAGATTGCGCTGGGCACAATGGGCACACGTTGATCGCCAACTGCAAAGCCCCGCCCTGCAGCGCGTAGCGCGTTTGCCGCGCCCGATGCCGCATCAAGCCCCAAGGTAGACCCGCCAGACAGCACAAGTGCGTCGACCTGTTCAACCAGTTTATCGGGCGCAAGCAGATCGGTTTCACGGGTACCAGGTGCGCCGCCCATGATGTGTACGCCGCAGGTGAACGGCTGGGCAGCGGTCAGGACTGTGGTGCCGGTTTTGACATGCGTGTCATGCGCATTGCCGACCAGAATGCCGGGCACATCGGTGATCAGATTGCGCATCATATGGCGGGCTTGTGCACGGCGGTGTCCGGGTCGCCAGTGTTTGGTGTGCCGCTGGGTTCGATCAGCAATAGATGCGCCTCACCGCGCGCTGTGGGTCGGTGTTCAACGCCAGCGGGGACCACGCAAAGTTCACCTGCGTTAAGGGTTACCGTTTTGTCGCGCAGTTCAATATCGACCGAACCGGACAGACATAGAAACAGATCATCGGTGTCGGGGTGGCTGTGCCAGACGAATTCGCCTTGGACTTTGACGACCATCAGGTCGTTGTCATTATATTGGCCGATGATGTGCGGCGACCAGTGGTTGGAAAACGTCGCCAGTTTATCCGCAAGGTTGACCTTATCCATCAGACGTCGACCACAACCGGGCCGATATAATACACGGTTTTGTTGGACGTCAGCACGTAGGGAAAGCCGCCGAACGCGTCCTCGGTGATGATGATCAGCGTGTTGGTGCCCTTCATCTTGGCGATCATTCGATTAACGTCGGCTGCGGGCAGAAAATCGGCGAGGCGGGCGGCGGGGTTGCGGTGCACGACTTCGACAAAACCGGTATCAATGAACGCGCCGGGTTGATCAAAGGTGATCTGTTCGGGGGTGTCACCGTCGGCGTGAAAACAATAGGCCATTGCCGCGTCAGTATCCGCGAAATCGGCCGACAGCAGGTGGATGCGCAGCTTGCCTTCGGGCAAGGCTGGCGGCAGTTCTGGCTGGGGGTCCCCGTTCATCAGGGTGCGTAGGCGGGTCCATATATACATGACATGTATCGTGCCGCCCAAGTGGAGCGTTGTCAGCCCCCAAAATTTCGCTTGCCAGATTGGCACTTCTTGCACTAGCAGTCCGCTTGAGCACGTGGCGATGGCGTCGTCACAGGTTTAATGCCGCTCGGGGCCCTTATTGACCCCTTCGTCCTGAACGCCGGGACCTTTCGGGGTCTGCACATCAGACCCCATCTATGTGAGGTCTATGCAATGACAACGCGTCCACAATTCTATCGGTTTCACCAAGGTGAAAAGCAGCTTCAGTTTTCTGATGCTGAGTTCGAGGCCCGTCTGACGGGGCTGCGTAAAATCATGTCCAATGCAGGCGTGCAGTCGGCGGTTTTCACGTCGATGCACAACATCGCCTATTATTCCGGCTTTCTGTATTGTGCGTTTGGCCGTCCTTATGCGCTGGTCGTAACGGCCACTGAAAGTGTTACGATTTCTGCGGGCATTGATGCGTCGCAGCCTTGGCGTCGCTGCCACGGCGATAACATCACTTATACCGATTGGGAGCGTGACAATTATTGGCGCGCTATCGTGTCTGTTGCGGGGATTGGTGGAGTTGTCGGCATGGAGGGTGACCACCTGACATTGCTGCAAAGCCAAAAGCTTGAAGCGTTCATGCAGCCCGCGCGGGTCGTCGATATTGCGCCGATGACGATGGTGCAACGTATGCATAAATCGCAGGCAGAGTTGGATTTAATCCGTCATGGGGCTGGTGTTGCGGACGTTGGTGGCTATGCCATTCGTGATGCGATTGCAGTTGGCGCGCGCGAAATTGACGTGGCTATGGCTGGTCGCAATGCGATGGAGCTGGAAATCGCTAAGCGGTTCCCCGATGCGGAATACCGCGATAGTTGGGTTTGGTTCCAGTCTGGAATCAACACGGACGGCGCGCATAACCCTGTGACCGCGCGACAATTGCAACGCGGCGATATCTTGTCGTTGAACACGTTTCCGATGATCAGCGGGTATTACACAGCGCTGGAACGGACATTGTTTGTTGGCGAAGTTGATCCGGCGAGCTTGCGTATTTGGGAGGCAAATGTCGCCGCCCATGAATACGGGATGAGCCTGCTAAAACCGGGAGTGTCGTGCGCCGAAGTCACCGCTAAGATCAACACGTTCTTTGAAGAGCGCCAGTTGTTGCAGTACCGCACGTTTGGCTATGGCCATTCATTTGGCGTGCTGTCGCATTACTATGGCCGCGAGGCGGGGCTGGAATTGCGCGAAGACATCGACACAGTGCTGGAACCTGGCATGGTGATTTCGATGGAACCGATGTTGACCATCCCAGAAGGCCAGCCCGGTGCCGGTGGTTACCGCGAGCATGATATCTTGTTCATTACGCAGGACGGAAACGAGAATATCACCAAATACCCATTTGGGCCTGACTTTAACGTGGTTGGCTGAACTAAGAATTGGGGCATCGGCGTCACGGTGCCCCGTGTTCCACGCCGCTCACTATGCGGTGAATTGCAACTGGCGGTTTGTATGCTATCGCAAGGGCTAACAATTATTACGGTAGCCGTTGATTATGACCATTTTTACAAATCTCACGCGGCGTTCATTCGGAGCGCTGATGCTTGGGGCGACCGCAGCTTGTGCGTCGCAGGAGTCAGTGCCAGCCCCTGTCAAGATCAGCTTGCCAAGCTTTATGGACGGGTACGGGCCGTTGTTTGATGCCGGCTTTGACCTTCCGGGCATTCCGGAAGAGTACACAATGGGGATCAACCGGCGCATGTCGGGGATTTACCTTGGCGAGGCACCTGAAAATTCCATCGACGTCGATCCTTATGCGAAGTTTTTGTACCACGTCAAAGGTGACGGGACCGCAGTGCGTTACCCCATTGGTGTTGGGCGCGCAGGCCGCAGCTTTAGCGGAACTGGCGTCATTCGGATGAAAAAGAAGTGGCCTGGATGGACGCCGACGCAGAACATGTTGCGCACGGAGCCGGATGTTTACGGCCCATTCCGTCGCGGTATTCCGGGTGGTTTGCGCAGCCCGCTTGGCGCGCGGGCCTTGTATTTGTTCCGCAATGGGCGCGACACATATTACCGCATTCACGGGACAAACGATCTTGGGTCGATTGGTAATTCGGGCAGCGCGGGCTGTATCCGTATGTTTAACCAAGACATGATCCATTTGTATGATGCGGTCGAAAGAGGGATCAAAGTATTGGTTCGGTCTGAAGACGAATCGCTGCGCGTTGATCCCGAAAACTATAACCGCGGCGTGGAATTGCCTGCCAAGCAGATCGACCCAGACACGATTTATGGTGAAGAGGCGCTGGCAAACGATCAGCCGCCGGATTTTGATGCAGTGGACCCCAATGCACCAATTGAAGAATCTAACGTCCCACTTTGATAAATAAGCCCCGTAGCCCCAAGGTTGCGGGGCTTTTTTTGTGCTTGGCCATGACGCCGCCCAATTTTTGGTGCATGTTCGTGCGAATTGAGATCACAGGTATTTGAAAATTCGTTAGATAGTACCTAAATGTAAACAGACGTAACATTAACGAGGGACATTCGCATATGGCCAATTTCGACACGCAGATCCAAGAAAGCCAAGCACAAGTAGCTGAGGCGCAATCCAAAATTTCTGAATTGACCGGCCGGATTGAAAACGCCCGCCAGAAAATGGCGGCTGGTACGGATATCTCTGTCGATATTGAAAATGCGTCCCTTGAGGACGTGCATGCCCATACCGAATTGATGAACGCCAATATTGCCGAGCTGATCATGGGGCTGGATGATGTCACATCCGCCTTTTCCAAAGACTTCGACGAAATGCGGTCCAAGACCACGATGGAAAGCGTCGTTGGTTGGTTTTCGGGCAACAAGTCCGACAGCATGCGTGAAGAGCGGATGCGCAGCGCCTCTGTCGACGACAAGTTGCAGGATTTGATCTCCAAGTCCGACGTGATTACGCGATTGTTGCAGGGCCAGCTTGCCACGCTGAACGAGCAAAAGACCAAGGTTGAAGCGAACCTGACGGGTACGCTTGATGAACGTGAAATGACTGTGGGTGAGCTGGAATCAGTGCGCGCTGATATTCTGGCGATTGATCCTCAGATTATTACGATTGAGGGTAAGATTTCAGTTGAACAGGATGCCACAGCCCGCACCAAGCTGGAATCTGAGCTGGCCGCGCTGAACACCAGCTATAACGAGATGGTCCAAATGGAGCAGGTTAAGCTGGCGAAATCCCAGACGCTGGAACGCTATATCGAAAAGGGTAAAACCTGGATCGATAGTTTGCAGAACCAAGCCGCGACGCAGATGGTTTTGATCAATAAACTGGAGACAGACACCAAGCAGCGTGTTGTGCTGTATGATGCCCTGTCCAAGTCATTGAAAACTGCGCAACAACAAGACGTCGCCCATAAAATCAACGAGATTGGCGTGAAAACCGACCAAGAGGCACAAACAGCAATGGCCGCAATCGGGTCCGCCACAAACGCCCGCATGGCCGACATGCTGGAAGCCCACGAAGACCACATGGTGTTCGCCCGCGAAGTGCTGGAGCAAAAGGCGAAAGCCGACGCGCGGTTCATGCGCAGGTTCGCCAAGATTGTCGAGAAGCACGATAGCAATCAGTATGGGGCTGAATAAGTGTCGCGCCTAGCGCTTTTTTTTATAGGTCTTTTTGCCGGCATGGCGATAACCGATGCTATATATATTTTCCCATTTGGGTGGACGGGCCTGCCAGAGATTGCTGAGAGAATGTTAGAAGCTCTTCCGGTCGCAATCGCCTCTCTTGTTTTGGGCCCGCGGATTTACAATTCTTGGATGAACTCGCGGTCTGGGAAGCCGAAGGTCGAAAACGATGACTGACCTCTCTCAAGATCATTTTAAGCTTGAAGATACCCGCATCACGCGGCGGTATTTTGGTAAGTTTGAAAAGATCACGCAGCATATGACCCGTGTTGCCGGCACGATGGAGGCTGAGGGGCGTTTGGGTCGCCGCGATATCACGGTGATTGCGCGGTATCTGGTTGGGCTTAATCTGACGTTTCGCGCGTTGGCGCATAAGTACCATTTTTCGGGCCGCTTTGCCCATGCGGGCCAGTTGACATTTGACCGCGTGGAAAGCGGTTTTCCTGTCTATCAAGAGCTGCTTGAGATGGCGAATGATACGCTACAGGCGGGTCGTCATTTGGACACGATGCCATCGGTTGAAGCGCTGAAGGATCAGATGGTTCGCACGATTGTGGCTGATCAGGAAATCCCGACCAAGCTGCAATATGCTTTGTCTCAGCGGCTGTATTATCAGGAGTTGGCCAAGGGTGGCATGTTCTGGGCGCGTAATGATCCGCAGGCGGTTTGGATCAAAAACGAGGATGATCGGCGTCATTTTCAGATCCACTGGGCCGTCTATGACAGTCAGGTGAACCTGCCCACGATCTATATCATGGATGTGGCTGATACGGGCCGCACAGGTCTGCCAAAGGACGAACGCCGCTGGCCTGAAGTACAGGCGCATTTGATGGCGCAAGCCGTTGGCGGGCTGAAGCTTTTGACCATCGCGCGTGGCTTTGACGAAGACTTTGATGATCTGCACCCGACCCGTCTGCGTCGGTTTCATATTGGCCCGATGTATTCCAACGCGTTTACCCGACAGGCGGGCCCATTGCGCGAGGTGCTTGAGGCGGCGAACAGTCCTGTGGGCGAAGATTGGGCGATGGTTTGGACTGAAGAAGAGTTGATCGCCGACCGCGTTGAACGTGTCAAATCCGGTTGGTTTGGCACTGTGGAGCGTCAGATATTCGCGCTTGATCCGTTTGCGGGTGCTGGCGCTGACACAGGTGCCACCCGCATGGAGCGTAGTTTAATTATGCCCGAACGCCCCTATCAGGCGCTGGCCGAACGCAACCCGCCGGGGTTTGCTGACGTGCGTAAATTTGTCGTGTCCGATCATGGGCGTGTGTTGAGCCGTAAGTAACGGGTTTTGCAATCCCGTGCCTCCGGCGGGGATATTTGGAAACCAAAGAGGGATTGAAGAACGATGAGTCAGTCGAGTGATCAGATGGAACTGCGTGAGGAAGAAATCCGTAGTCATTATGCCGCCGCGTTGGACCTATTGGATGGGTTTGACCATAGCCCACGGATTGCATCTGGTGGTGGCGCACCTGTGGCTGAACGGTCACCGGGGATTTCTGCTGGTCGTCGGTTTCGATCCACCACACCGGGGTTATCGACCCGCCGTGTGGTCCGTGCTGAGGGTATTCAGCTGACGGGTCGGATCGAGGCGGTTGAGGGCGGCGATGGATTGACGTCACCGTTGCAGGCGCATGTGTTGCAGGGGTTGCGCCGCGCGATTGCGATAGCGCTGGCCGTGGCCGATCAGTTTGCGGAGCGTACACCGTTGAAAGACATGAAGCGCGCCAATTTGGAAGGTGCGTTGCCTGCTGGATCAAAGTCGCAGTTTTCCGAATTGTTGACAGCCGAGGCGCTGGTCACGCTGTATGTGTTTGGGTCTGCGACTGCATTTTTGCTGGCGGATCATGCGTCTGAGCAGATCGTCGAGATTGGCGAGGTCGAAGAGGTTTTGGTCGATAATGGTCAGTTGGCTTTGCACGGCGCGCTTTGGGAGTTGGACCGCGATATTGCCGCCCTTGGCGCCGACGAGCCAAAGATGGTTGCTGTTGTGCTGGCTTTTGCCGAGGCGTTGATGGCTAAAGTATCCGCGCGTGCCAGCACGGCCCCCGCGCTCGCGCCATTTGTGCAGGCCGCGTGGCGTGTTGAGGCCGATGATTTTGCGGTGCGCGGGTTTAGCCCTGCGTCACGCGCCAAGGCGTCTGTGCTGACCATGACATTCAAGAAACCTAACGAGGTTGTGGGCAATCACATTGCCAAATATCAGGCGATGAAACTGGCCAAGATGGTCATGGCTTATGACTTTGATCGGCGGCTTAATCCGTTTGCCGAACTGGGCGGTTTTATCTTTACATTTATGGGTGACGGTAAGCCGGGGACGGGTAAGACGACCCTGATCCAGATGATGGCGGGCTTGGTGAATGAGTATTGTCAGGTGGCTGGTTATCCGTTTCGGTATCAGAACCTGAGCACCGACAATATCGACAGTTATCAAGGCAAGTCGGGTCAGAACGCAAAGGCATTTATTGATAATATCCTTGATCCGTCGGTGATTGGCTTTGGTACGATTGACGATATTGACCAGTTGGCAGGTAAGCGCGGCGACCGTCAGTCAAGCGCGGGGCAGTTGGAAATTACGGCAGTTTTAATGGAAAGCTTTGCGGGGGCCAACACGGTTGTGCGCGGCAACTGCACGTTTGGTATGTTCTCGAATTACCCTGAGAATGTGGACGACGCGCTGCGCCAGCGGGCAGGGGCGCGGTTCTTGGTTGATGGTCCGCAGACGCGCGACGACTATATCGATATTTTGTATTTGCTGATGGGCAAGAACCACGACATTCCGGTGGGCGACCACGAGGTGTTTAGCGCGCAAGAGATCAAAAAGGCGGTGGCCGCTAGCTTTGCGGGCCATGCTCGCCCGCATGAAGAAGGGCTGATCCGTGTGTTTGATAAGGTCCAATCCGAGATCGGCGATCTGGATACGATTGCCAAGATGGGGACGTATCTGAAGGGTATTCAGGAGGCTGATGACCGATTCACGGGGCGTGCGATTAAGAACATCACGGATGCGGTGAAAGTCCGTGCGATGGACTTTGAATTGCCTGATGAATGGATGGAAAATCCTGATCTGTTTATGTTCAAAGATTACGACACCAAGAAAGCGATGATTTCTGATCTGCGCCAGCCGATTACGACCGACATGGTTTTGCAGGAAATCAACCGCTACGCCGATAGCGAATTCCGCTATGCAGATAAGTCGGACGAGGTCGCGATTGATCAGATGGTCCGTGATTTTGCCCGCCAAGAAGAAGCCAAAAAGCGGTATCTGGAGGGCAAGGGGTGAACCTGATCGTGGACGGTCTTTTTCTGCCTGCGGCGTGTCTTGCGTTATTGGCGTGGCTGGTGCCGAAACTATTGTCGATGGTGTTGCCCGAAGGGGTGCGCCCGCTGATGATCAATGCGCTGTTGTCCACGGTGATATTGTTCGCGCTGAGCACAGGTTTCTTTTCGCTGCTTTATGTGTGGAAAGGCGTTGGCTGGGATGAATTGGCAGGCTTTGGCGCATTCGCGAATATCGTATTTTTCGGAAAACTGGGCTTGATTGCTGGGCTGATCTGGGCGCCGATTATGGTGTTAACGGTGGCGAACTTGCCGCGTAGTTGGGTGAGGGCGGTATGGTGAAATGATGCATAGACTAATCGAAAAAGGCCTGATGTTTGGCAATTTGATCCGTGTTGATAGTCCGGTTTTGGTGGAGCGGTATAATCGTGCGCTGATGTCTTTGACGGGTAAGCGTACGGCGTTGGTTGAGTTTCACGTTGATATTGCGGGGTTCAGTCCTGAGGTGGGGGCCGAGTTGGATGATCCGCTTTATCTGAACCACAAGGGTGTGAACCGGCAGTTTATTTTGCTGACGACCGAGCAGGAGACGGCTCCGTTGTTGGATGCGAAGTTTTCGACCAGCCGTGGGATTCTCAAGCAGTTTATCGCGCAAAACCGTGCGCAGTTGTTTGCGCTGACCACCCGTGATGCGGTGGCGGGCGAGTTGGTCAATTCGGTGTATTCTGTCGATAGCGCTGCCCGTTTGTTTGATATTCGCCGGATCACGATTGAGGCCGATACGACCGAGGGAACAGTGCGCACGGCGGCCAAGCTGCGCGGTTTAATCGATCAGTTTAAGGCAGAGGATGATGCTTGGTTTGATGACGTGCTGATTGGCCAAATGATTGGGCTGGCCAAGGAAACCGGGGATGTGACCCGCAATCCTGTGACGCTTGATCAGATGCGCTTTGACCAGATGAATTTCTGGACCGCGCATTTTGGCGGCATGTATGTGTTTCGCGGCGTGCAGCATCCGGCTGTGATTGCGGTGGGTGACAAGGATGCGCTGGGGCAGATACCGATGGACCACGTGTTTGATGTGTCGGACCGCGCGGCGATTGCAAAGTTCCTGACGCTTAATGATTTGGTCGAGCCGATTGTCGAGGCGCGCGGTTTGGACGCCGCTGCGATCTTGCATCAGAAGATGGATTTCATCGTGGCCTCTGTTGCCGCTGAGATGGGTGAAGATTTATCGGGGGCCACCCGCCGTGATCTGCGCCAGCTTGGGCGGCGTTATGCAGACGATTTACCTGCGGCGTGGCAGGGACTTGCGGCGCTTGTGCGCTGGGCTGAGGAAGACGGTCCTTGGCCGCGCATCACGTCAGATCACGATGCGTATTTTTATACGCTGCGCGCCCGTGACCACGGCGACGCAGATTTGGTGAATATGTTGTTGGCGGAGTTGTGCCCGTTGGACGTTCGCCAGCTGTTTATCTGCCATAAGGACGCGTTTTATGCGGCATATGCCACATGGCCGGATGAAAAATGCGCGTATGTGGTGGACTTTTTGGATCGTGAATACCAAGTCGATAAGGCAGGCACACGCGCCGCTTTGTTTGGGCATGATGCGCCGCTGGAAGAGCCCGCGCCGCGAAAACGTGATATGATCAAAGCGGTTGGTCCGTGGGGCGCAGTGCGCAGGAGGTAAGTGATGGCATTTGTACGGTTGGTTGTTTTCGGGTTTTTGGCGCTGAGCGTTATTTACCTGTCGGTAGCGGTTTATTCGCGGTCAGTGCGGCGTGAAAAGTTGGAAAAGGCATGGGCTGAAGAGAACCCGGCCAGCACCGATACGTCCGCCCGCGATGCATTCGTTGCAAAAGGGATTGCGGACTATAATGCGTCTTATCGCCCCAAGCTGATCGCGCTGGTTTATGTGGTGCCCACGGTGATCGTGGCTGGCATCGTTTATATAACAAATACGAATTGAGGGTCTTAAAATGCTACGTTTGAAAATTACCTTTCGCGTTTTGATTTTCCTGATCTTGGGTCTGTTTTTACACTATGTGCTGCCTCAGCACGACATCGTTCGGATCGGTTCAACCGAGATTATCCGTACCGATTTCAGTGGATTTAACCGGATGTTTTATGCCCAAGCCGATAGCGGTGGTGTTGAACAACCAACCCGCGATTTGCGCTTAATCAATACTGATAAGAAGAAGACGTTTCTTTTGGGGTTTGTTGCCCGCGATACCACTGAGGTAATGGTCTACCGCAACGAGGATACGGGCTGGATTTGGCCACCGTATTTCAAGTTTGATAGCTCCGATTTACAGGCAGAGGCTGGCAGCCCAAAGCTTGCTGAAAGTTGGGCTGTCTTGACCCATTACGGCTGGCGTGTGCGCTGGGCGTCGATCTATCCCAATGCGATTGCGGTTCGGATTGTGGACAGCCCTGATGTGCGCATCATCCCGTGGTTCAACATCTTTTTCTTTGTTTCCTTGGTCGTCGGGATCGTGTTTTTGCGCGCTATGTGGATGCAGTTTCGTGAACGCGCGATTGACCCGTTGTTGGACACTGCAGGTCATCGCTATGACGAGGCAAGTGCGGGCGTGGCAGAACGGCGCGGCCGTGTACGTCGCTGGCTTGATACGTGGCGCGCCAAGGACAAGCGTTGACCTAAAGGCGGGCTGCGCCCACGATATATTTGGCCTTGGGGGCCCGCATGAGGCCCCCGACCGATATATAGTTGGCGGCTATTCGCCGTATGGGATCCAGATGTTTTTGACCTCTGTCGCGGACATCAAATAGTCACGCGGGATCGGCGACCCTGACGGGGCCCATGTCCGCTTGAGATTGCCCGCGCTATTGGTCTCGATCATCGCGGTGTTGCTGACGCAGCCCAAGTTCCAAACCGCATCCACATCCAAATGATCGCTCAGCGTTTTGCCAAGCTCTGACGGATTGCCGGTCACGATGTTCACGACGCCGGCTGGAACATCACTGGTTTCAAGCAATTGGATCAAATCTGTCGCCGCAAGTGGAAATGCGTGGCTTGGGATCAGCGTGGTCCGGTTGCCCATCGCGATCGCTGCAGCCATTGGCGTGACAACGTCCAGCAGGGGGGCGTCACCGCATAGGATGCCGATATTTCCGACAGGTTCCTTCATCGCGAGTGCAACACCACGAATGGGAACGCCGTGCGCTTGCCCGTCGTATTTGTCGGCCCACGCCGCATAGGTAAAGAGCGCCTTGATGCTGTCGTGGACTTCTTTGGCTCCGGATTTCCCAGTGAGCGCCCCTATCCGTTTGCTAAATTCGTCCGCCCGAACAGACAGGTTTTCAGCAAGAAAGTATAGGATTTGGGCGCGCAGGTGTCCGGTGGTCTTGGACCATTTGCTAGCCCCGTTCATTGCCTCGACGGCGTTGCGGATGTCCTTGCGACTGCCGGTGGATACGTGTCCAAGCAATGCGCCCTTAGGCCCGTAAACTGCGTCTGAATATCCGCTATCGGGGCGTGTCTGTTTGCCGCCAATATAAAGCTTTGCGGTCCGATCCAGTGGATCTGTTGGGGTGTCGGCACCAGCGTACGGCTCTGCCGATTTGCGCGGCTTGGCTGATATTTTGGGTTTGGTGTAGCCAGCCAGCCCTTCCCAGCCGCCTTCACGCCCAAAGCCGCTTTCGCGGACCCCGCCAAAGCCTGCCGCGGCGTCCATCATATTGGTGCCATTGATCCAGACGATGCCCGCGACCAGTTTGGGTGCGATATCAAGCGCGAGGTTGATGTTTTCTGACCAGACGGATGCCGCGAGGCCGTACCGCGTGTTGTTCGCAATCTCCACAGCCTCCGCTGGGGTGCGGAAAGTTGTTGCCACAAGAACTGGTCCAAAGATTTCGGTCTGCATCAAGTGCGACGCGGAGTGCAGGCCCGTGATCAATGTTGGCGGATAGTAGCAACCTTCGGGGGCGGTTGTTTGAAATGTCTCACCTTCGGTGTTGTCGGCGACCAGTTTGGCGATCATGTCGCGCTGGCTTGGGTCCACGATGGCGCCGACGTCGATGCATTTGTCGAGCGGGTTGCCGATACGCAGGCCCGACATGCGCGCCTTAAGTTTTGCATAAAATCCGTCTGCGATCCCTTCTTGAACCAACAAACGGGACCCTGCACAGCAAACTTGGCCCTGATTGAACCAAATGGCGTCAACCAGCCCTTCAACTGCGCTATCGATATCCGCGTCGTCAAACACGATATACGGGGATTTCCCGCCCAGCTCTAACGACAGCGCCTTGCCCGATCCAGCCGTCTGTTTGCGAATAATGCGACCAACATCTGTGCTGCCGGTAAACGCGACTTTATCGACGTCGGCGCCCACAAGGGCCGCGCCGGTTTCGCCGTCGCCGGTCACGATGTTCACAACGCCAGCAGGTACGCCAGCTTGCGTGCAGATTTCGCAAAATACCATGGCTGTCATCGGCGTGAATTCAGCGGGTTTCAGCACGACAGTGTTTCCCATCGCCAACGCGGGCGCGATTTTCCATGCGAGCATCAGCAGTGGAAAATTCCAAGGGATGATCTGGCCGCACACGCCAAGCGCTTCGCGGCCGGGTAGTTCGTCGTCCATCAGCTGGGCCATGCCCGCGTGATAATAGAAATGCCGGATCGCGAGAGGCACATCAATGTCGCGAGCCTCGCGGATTGGTTTGCCGTTATCCAACGTTTCCATCACCGCCAAAAGGCGGGAGTGTTTCTGCATCAAGCGGGCAATTGCATACAAGACACGCGCACGCGCATGGGCATCTTTTGCCCAAGCGGTTTGCGCCTTGCGGGCAGCTTTGACCGCCAACGCAACCTCGCCAGCGGTGCCTTTAGTCACACCCGCCAGCTTTTCGCCAGTTGCCGGATTGGTCGTTGCGAAATCATCGCGCAGTGCGCCCCATTTGCCGCCAATAAAATGACCTGCAATGCCGCCACGATCAGCAATCCACGCAAGTGCCTCGGACGCGCTTTCAGGTGCTGGACCATATTCCATCGTTTCAAAAATATCCTTGATGGTCATGATGTACCTTCCAGTCTCGCTTTGTTCAAAATACTCACTTGCATCACCCTATCCAATTGCGTGACGCCAGTTGGCGGAATAACTGCCCGTAACGTGGTGTTCCAACTGCCGCTCAATATCGCCGAGTAACGATGACGCGCCAAAGCGGAACAGATCCGGCTGTAGCCACCGATCGCCCAGTTCGTCTTTGATCATCGACAGATATACCAGTGAATCCTTTGCCTTGGAAATTCCGCCCGCAGGTTTGTAGCCGACCTTAACGCCTGTCCGGTCGCGGTAATCGCGAATCGCGCGGATCATCGTGAGCGTGACGGGCAGGGTCGCATTCACTGGCTCTTTGCCGGTGGATGTTTTGATGAAATCTGCGCCCGCCATCATGCAGACAAGACTGGCGCGGGCAACGTTGCGCAACGTGCCAAGCTCGCCCGTCGCTAAGATCGCTTTGACATGGGCATCGCCGCAGGCCGCGCGCATTTCACACATTTCATCATACAGGGCTTGCCAGTTTCCAGTCAGCACATGGCGGCGGCTGATGACGATATCTATTTCTTGCGCGCCAGCGGCCACACTGTCGCGGATTTCTTGGATGCGCAGGTGGAACGGGGACAGCCCAGCCGGAAAGCCTGTGGAAACGGCGGCCACAGGGATATTTGTCCCGCGCAGCGCGTCCACGGCGGTTTCGACCATGTCGTGATAGACGCAAACGGCTCCAGTTGTCAGGCCTTCCATACCGATCGCTTCGAGCAAACCTTGCGACACTGGCTGGCGGGCTTTGGCGCATAGACGCCGCACGCGTCCTTCGCTGTCGTCACCTGATAGGGTGGTCAGGTCCATCAGGCTCACGGCTTTGCAAAGCCAAGCGGCTTGATAGTCTTTTTTGACGCTCCGTCGTCCGGGAAGTGACGCAGCGCGCCGTTCAATCGCCGACGTATTGGCCTGCACGGACGCAACCCAATCAAGGTCAAGCGCGGTGCCATCATTGCGCGGCTCGTGCACTTGGGGCAGCTGCGCGGTCATCGTTGGTGTCTGAGTTGTTTGCAACTTGGCCTCCTTTGGGTGCCGTTTCAACCTGTCATGCCAAATTTTGACCACTTGGTCAATCTTTGATCGGTTGCATGACGTCACGTTGGAATTTGCGTCGATATTGATGCGGCGTCATTTTGTGATGTGACAGGAATGTTTTGTGGAAATGCGATAGGTTTGGAACGCCAATCTCGGCGGCGATGTCTGCGAGCGCATTAGACGTGCCCGTCAGTTGACGCGCGGCATGGGTCATGCGCAGATCGTTGATATATGCGGATGGGCTAATTCCGGTTGCCTGCTTCATCGTCCGACTGACATGTGGGTGGGTTTGGCCCGTTGCGGCCACAAGACCTGCTGCACCTTGGCGGAATACCATGGCCGACTTGGCTGCAGCCATCGCATGACACAACCAGTCGGGCGCATCTGGTTGCGGTGGTTTGGACAGGCCAGCGCAGATCGGAAGCAGGAATGCTTCAGTCGATAGGCGGTCCAATGCGCTGCGCTCTAACGTCAATGCGGCTTGGTTCAGCCCGAGCATCGCTTGCATATCAAGATGCAGGACTTTTGGTGCATCCGCCCAGAAAAACTGTCCTTGAAGCGCCGCGTGTCTTTTGCCAAGTGCATCAATTAGGCTGGGGTGCAGTGTGAGCGACACGACCAACGCATGATCGCCGCGCCCTTGCAATCCGTGGGTGTCACCGGGGCGCATAAAGCCGACGCTGCCTTCGGGCAGGGTTTTAATGCCATCCGGCGTATGATGTCGGATTTGTCCGTTTTGCACCCAAAACAGCTCAAAGAAATCATGCCCATGCAAGTCTTTGGGTCGCGCAGGCGTTACTTGTGCGCGTGCGATATGCACGGATGCACCACCTGTTAGTATGTCACGATATCTAAGGGCCAAATCTGTCATGGGATCAAATTAGCATAGGTTTGCACGATGCGGGTGGAAAAGTTGGACGCCGCTGGTTCAAGCGGTTAAGTGAGGGCAACGCTGCCGCACCAAGGGGATTCTATTGCCATGACATTTGATCGTTCCATTAAGATTGCGCCATCTATTCTGGCCGCCGACTTTGCCAATTTCGGGGCCGAGATTGAAGCCGTAGAAGCCCAAGGTGCCGACTGGATTCACGTCGATGTCATGGACGGTCATTTTGTGCCGGCGATCACGTTTGGTGCGCAGACCTGCAAGGCGATCCGTCCACATGTCAAAACCATCATGGACGTGCATCTGATGATCTCGCCTGTTGATGCGTATTTGCAAGGGTTCGCGGATGCTGGCGCCGATTTCATTACGGCCCATTACGAGGCTGGTCCGCATATTCACCGCACCATGCAAAACATCCGTGATCTAGGGTGTAAGGCTGGTGTCGCGTTGAACCCAGGAACACCTGCGTCGGTGGTCGAAGAACTGCTTGATATGGTTGATCTGGTTTGCGTGATGACCGTGAATCCCGGTTTTGGCGGACAAAAGTTTATCGATATGTCGCTTAAGATTGCTGATTTGCGCGCCATGATCGGTGAACGTCCGGTGCATATCCAGATTGATGGCGGCGTTGACGTCACGACTGCGCCTTTGGTGGCGGCTGCTGGCGCTGATGTGCTTGTCGCTGGATCGGCTGTGTTTCGTGGTGGGTCGGTGGCCAATCCGGCCCCTTACGGCGAAAACATTCGCAACATTCGCAAGGTAGCAACAGAAAACGCCGCCGAGTAATCTGCGCAAAAACTGCACAAACTCCGCAAAGCCTGTGCACGGCTGATCCTTAGACCTGTTGGTAATCAACAAACGTAAGGACAGTGAAAATGACCCCAATGACAGTGCGCGGCCTGCCGCGCGGATTGCAGCGCGATGCGTGGTGGATGGCGGCAGATGCCCAGAGCGGTGTTGGGCGTGGTTCGGGCAAGCCAAAGCCGCGTCCGATATGGTTGCTGGTCTTGCTTGTCGTCTGTGCGGACATATTGGTGATGCGCACAATGCCTGGTTTGGGATTTGTATTCCTGATCGGCATTCTTGCAGGTGCGACCCATTGGGTCATGCGCGGTGACGTTGGCCTGACCCGTGCGCTATCAGCATGGCCCGTGCTTTTTGTGTCTTTGATCCCCGCAATAGATGTTGTGCAATTCACGTCATTCATCATTGCATGGACGGGGCTGACAGTTTTTGCAGCCATACTGACGGGTGACCGGATTGGAGCCGCCGTGATGCGACTGCCGTTTGCAGGGGTGGTTCAGACGTTGACGGATATTGGGAATACGCGCCTGAACTTGACCAATAAGACCAGCCTTATCGACTGGGCCTTACCTGTTGGCATAGGTGCGATTTTTGCCGCGCTGTTTGTGGCGGCCAATCCGATTGTGACCGAGTTTCTTTCAAGCTTTAGCTTCGATAATGCCCCGAGCCTTGGGCGGATCATCGCATGGACGATTGCCGCGCTGGTCATATGGCCATTGCTGCGCATTGGTGTGATGCGGCTACATGCCTTGCCAGCGCGCGCGCGGGCCGATGTCCGCCGCGTTGGGATGGTCAATGTCCGGTCGGTGATGCGTGCGCTGGTCGTGTTCAATGTGCTGTTCGCGGTCCAGACCGTCATGGATGTTGGATTTCTGTGGGGCGGTGTCCGCCTGCCAGAGGGGATGACCTATGCCAATTATGCGCATCGCGGTGCCTATCCGTTGATGATGACCGCGCTTTTGGCGGGGGCGTTTGCATTGGTCGCACAGCCTTGGCTTGATGGTCGGTTCATGCGTGGATTGTTGCTGGTATGGATTGCGCAGACGTTGTTGCTGGTGATGTCATCGATCCTGCGTTTGGATCTGTATGTGGATGTCTACGGGCTGACGCAGATGCGGTTTGCCGCGTTCGTTTGGATGGTTGTCGTCGCACTTGGGTTGGTGGTGCTGATCTTGCAGATCGTAGGCCGTCATGATGCTGGATGGATGCTGCGCCGCACCTTTGGCGTTGGGGCGCTTGCGGTCTACGTCTGTAGCCTGACAAATGTGACTGGGTTTGTCGCCAACCATCAACTGACCCAAGGTCCGTTGGACGCCTATTATGTTTGCGGGCTTGGCAGCGGTGCCACGGTCGTAATTGCCCGTCACGATAATACGATGTGTGATGGATATTTTCGGACGCCGAAATTGACGGCCCCGTCCGATCTGCGCGAATGGGGGTTCCGAAATGCGCGTCTACGCCATACCCTTGCCGCGACCCAAGCGGAGGCAGGCGCATGAGCCAGCATATTCTAATTGCCGACGATGACGCAGGTATTCGCGATGTGCTGCGCATGGCTTGTGAGCAGGCGGGGTTCACGGTGTCGATGGCTGCAGATGGCCAAAAAGCGCTTGAGATGGCGGGCCGTTTGCAGCCGGACCTGATCGTACTCGATATTGGAATGCCTGAATTGGATGGGCTGGCGGTTTGCCGTGAAATCCGCAAGACCAGTGCTGTTCCGATCCTATTTCTAACCGCCCAAGGCGATGAAATTGACCGGATCGTAGGCCTTGAGATGGGGGCTGATGATTATGTGTCCAAGCCGTTTTCACCGCGTGAAGTCGTTGCTCGTATTCGGGCCATTCTGAAGCGCACCGTGGTGGCTGCGCCGTCGACATTTGCATTGCGCCGCGGCGTGCTGACGGTCGATCCTGATCGCCATGCTTGCCACGTGCACGAGGCCAATGTTGTGCTGACCAGCCGTGAAATGGATTTGCTCGTTCAGCTGATGCGCCGCCCCGATAATGTCATGCCGCGCCCTGCGCTGGTGGATGCGGTTTACGGGACCAATATCCATGTGAGCGATCGTACGATGGACAGCCACCTACGGAACTTGCGCGCCAAACTGTCGGATGCGGGCTGTACTGATGCGATTGAGACGGTGCACGGCGTTGGTGTTCGGATGGGCCAATGCAGCGCCGCGTAATCGCCAAATGGCGGCCCGCGCTGTCCCTTGTTTTAGGGGGCACGCTCGCGGCGGTGTTCTTTTTGCCGTTGCTTGGCGTCGGGTATTTCCGGATTGCTGGCGGCGTGCTTGGCTGGGCTGAAACAAGCTGGATGATCGGTTGGATGGCGTTGGTTGCGACGACCGTGTTGGGTGTGCTGCTTTGGCGTCTTGTGTTGCGGCCTGTGCGTCGGTTGACTGAATATGCGCGCTCTGTTGCGCGGGGTGCGGACACCGTGGCACCGCCCGATCATTTTGGCACACCTGAATTTTCCCAACTCGGAGGAGCCGTGTTTCAAATGGCCGAAACTTTGCAAGGCCGCGCCGATGTGCTGCGGTCTTATGCAGACCACGTAACCCACGAGTTAAAATCGCCGTTGAGCGTGATTTCTGGCGCAGCAGAGCTGTTATCTGACCCACAACTGCCCGCAGCTGATCGGGCGGCATTGGTTGCGCGCGTGTCTGAGGCGTCCGCGCGTATGGCTGCATTGCTCGCAGCACAGCGCGCGCTTGCTGCGGCCCAAGATCCGATGCCGGCGGGAACCTGTTTGCTGTCCGACGTTGCGCAAGGTGTCACGGTTGACGTTGACGGGATTGTTCCGATTAACGCGGCCGCAATGCGGTTGGTGATTGGGCATCTTGCAAGCAACGCGCGCGCGCATGGCGCGGGTCGCGTTGCGATGGTTCATCTGGGTGACAGTGTTCTGTTTTATGATGATGGGCCGGGGATTAGTTTGGGTAATCAGGATCGCATTTTTGATCCGTTCTTTACGACCCGCCGAGAGGCTGGTGGAACGGGCATGGGGTTGCCAATTGTGCGCCGTATGTTGGCAGCACAGAGCGCGCGTATTGCGTTGACTGACGGGTCGGGCGCCCATTTTATCATCAGTTTTTAGCCTCATAAGGCAGGTGGGAAGGCGCGATAGACCTTATGGTGTTCAACGCGTCGATCCGTTAACTTGGATTTGTACATATATGGATTTTCCCACATGACCGATTTTCTGCTGCTCGCTTTTGTATTTTTGATTGCTGGCGTCATCGCCGTTCCGATTGCATCCCGACTGGGACTTGGATCTGTGCTTGGCTATTTGATTGCAGGCATTCTCATCAGCCCGATTTTGGCGTTGCTGCATGTGGACGTAATTTCAATTCAGCATTTCGCCGAGTTTGGCGTTGTCATGATGCTGTTCCTTGTGGGGCTTGAGCTGGAACCAAAGCTGCTATGGAGCATGCGCGCCAAGCTATTGGGTCTCGGCGGCGGGCAGGTTGGCATTACCACGCTCGTGGTTATGGCGGTTGGCATGGCCTTTGGTCTGGTTTGGACAGTCGCATTGGCTGTCGGTCTGGTGTTCGCATTGTCATCCACGGCCATCGTTTTGCAGACTTTAAATGAAAAGGGCCTAATGAAATCTGACGGCGGGCAGTCAAGTTTTTCGGTCCTGTTGTTCCAGGATATTGCGGTCATCCCGATGCTGGCCCTTGTGCCGCTGCTGGCGTTGCCGGAATTGATCGAGGCAATGTCGCACGGAGAAGTCGATGATCACGGTGGCATAAGCCTTGTTGCCGGTCTGGTTGGTTGGCAGGTGGCACTTGTCACATTGGGCGCGATTGCGGCTGTGGTCGTTGTTGGCAGTTATCTGACTGGCCCGATTTTCCGGTTCATTGCTGCGGCAAACCTGCGTGAGATGTTCGTCGCCACTGCGTTGATGATCGTCATCGGGATTGCCTTGCTGATGTCGCTGGTGGGATTATCCCCTGCGCTGGGCACGTTCCTTGCGGGCGTTGTTCTTGCGAACTCTGAATATCGCCACGAGCTTGAAAGTGATATTGACCCGTTTAAAGGGCTATTGCTGGGACTATTTTTCATGACCGTTGGTGCAGGCATCAACTTTGATCTGCTAAACGCAAATCTCGCGTCGATAGTTGGTCTGACCTTGGGTTTGATCGCGCTGAAGGCTGGCGTTTTGTATGTGCTTGCGGTGGTATTCAAAGTGCAAGGCGCAGACCGTTGGCTGTTTGCGCTCGGCCTAGCGCAGGCCGGTGAGTTTGGCTTTGTCTTGTTGTCGTTCACCGTGGCAAATGGCGTGATCCCAACGGCGTTGGCTGACCAGTTGCTGCTAGTTGTCGCTTTGTCGATGTTGCTGACGCCTGCATTGTTCATCTTCTTTGACCGCGTGATTGTTCCGCGCTTTGTTGTGGGCGAAACCCGCGAGGCCGACGCGATGCCCGATGGTGGCAGCAAGATCATCATCGCGGGGCACGGCCGTGTTGGTGGCCTCGTGTCGCGGGTTCTGAACGGGGCAGGGTATGCGCCAACTGTGATCGACTTTAGTTCCGCGCAATTGGAGTTTCTCAAGCGGTTCGGTGCGCATGCCTATTACGGTGACGCTACCCGCCCTGATCTGTTGCATGCGGCAGGGGTCGCTGATGCCAAACTGTTCGTCATAGCCATTGATGGCAAAGAACAAATCACCGAATTGGCCCGCTATTTGCACCACCAATACCCTGACCTTAAGGTTGTGGCTCGGGCTGTGGACCGGACCCACGTTTAT